>JAKSSH010000048.1 GCA_024403155.1 Clostridia bacterium
GTTCGATTCCCAGAACCTTCTGTGCGTTGTCCAGTACCAGAGCTGAAGTTCTGGCGGAAGTTGTACCCATTGATACATGGTCTTCCTGGTTTGCAGATGTTGGAATTGAGTCAACGCATGCAGGGTGGTCATAAACCTTGTTTTCTGAAACCATTGAAGCTGCTGCGTACTGAGCGATCATGTAACCTGAGTTCAGTCCGCCCTTCTTAACCAGGAATGCAGGAAGTCCTTCTGAAAGCTGTGAGTTAACCAGTCTTTCAGTTCTTCTTTCTGATACATTTGCCAGTTCTGAAATTGCAATCTTCAGGAAGTCGAATGCCAGAGCCATAGGCTGTCCGTGGAAGTTTCCGCCTGAGATAACTTCGTCTTCTTCAGCGAATACCAGCGGATTGTCTGTTACAGCATTCAGTTCCCTTGATACCTTGTCATATACATAAGCGATGGCGTCTCTTGATGCACCGTGGATCTGAGGCATACATCTCTGTGAGTATGGATCCTGTACCTTTGTTTCATGGAGCCACTTGGCGTTTTCTGAACCTTCCAGAAGAGCTCTCATGTTTTCAGCTTCAGTAATCTGACCTTCCTGTCCTCTGATTTCGTGAACCTTAGGGTCATATGCTTTTCTGATTGCGTGCATTGCTTCCCCTGTCAGTGCAGCTGCGATATCAGCTGTCTTCAGAAGCTGCATTGCATCCCACAGTACGTTTGAGCCAACTGCTGTCATCATCTGTGTTCCGTTGTTCAGTGCCAGACCTTCCTTTGCCTGAAGTTCTACAGGAGTAATTCCTTCCTTTGCAAAAGCAGTCTTTGCTTCAACAACTTCACCCTTGTATTCAACCATGCCCATTCCGATAAGACCTAAAGCGATACACGAAAGTGGTGCCAGGTCTCCGGATGAACCAACTGATCCCTTTTCAGGAACAATTGGAACGATGTCTGCATTGAGCATGTCAACCATTGTCTGAATTGTTGAAAGTCTGATTCCTGAGAAGCCTCTTGTAAGAGCATTACATCTAAGAAGCATTGCTGCTCTTACATAGTGCTTAGGATAAGGGTTTCCCATTGCACATGTGTGACTGATAATCAGGTTCTTCTGCAGCTGAGCTGTTTCCTCAAATGAAATCTTAACATTTGCAAATCTGCCGAAGCCTGTTGTCAGGCCGTATATAACTGCATCTTCTTCCAGTTTCTTTTCTACGTAAGCTCTTGACTTGTTTACAGCTTCCTTTGCTTCTTCGGTGATTTCTACTTTCTCGCCCTCTCTGGCCACCTTAATCAGGTCTTCAAGGGTCAGGCTTTTACCATCGATTCTAACTGTCATAACACATCTCCTTTTTCTACATATGTATTTGTATGAAATATTATACCTTGTGCTTACTGCAAATGCTATACTTTTGGCAGAATTTGGCACCACGGTAGCAGAGCAGCGCTTTATTATGTAAAAGTGGTTTAATTAGCTGCCTGCTGCGTTTTTTCATGTTTCACGTAATAAAAAAGAGCACGTGCTTCCGGCTTTGTGCTCTTTTACATATTTTTCCATTTGATTTATGCAGCCCTATGTTGTTTCACGTGAAACATTACAGGCTGGTAAGCAGATCAATGAGTCTCTCCAGCTCGTCCTCCGAGTAGAATTCAATCTCAATTTTGCCCTTCTTGCCCTTGCGGTTCAGATTTACCCTGGTGCCCAGAGCGTTTTTAAGGTCTTCCTCAACCCGCTTTTCGTCGGCAGATTTCTTTACCTTGGTCTTCTTCTTTGCCGGTGCCTTGGTCTCCTTTGCCATGAATTCTATCTGGCGAACAGAGAGTCCTTCCTTTGCTGTTCTCTCTGCCAGTGCAATCTGTTTTTCCTGACTCTTGATTGCTGCCAGTGCTCTGGCGTGGCCCATAGATATCTCGCCGGATGCAGTAAGCTCCTGCACCTTTCCGGGAAGCTTCAGAAGTCTCAGACTGTTTGTGATGTATGGCCTGCTTTTGCCTACGCTGTATGATACCTGCTCCTGAGTGAGGCCGTATGTGTCAATCATCTGCTTCAGGCCCTCTGCCTCTTCTATAGGGTTCAGATCTTCACGCTGCATGTTCTCAATGATTGCCAGAAGCATGTTTTCTTCGTCTGTAAGCTCCTTCACAATGCACGGAACCTGCTTCAGACCAACGATTCTGCACGCTCTCCATCTTCTTTCACCAGCTACGATTTCATATCCCTTGCCCAGTTTTCTGAGAACTATTGGCTGGATAAGTCCGTGCTGATGGATTGAGGATGCCAGTTCCTCCAGCTTTTCCTCATCAAAATGCTTTCTTGGCTGGGTTGTATTAGGCTTGATATCATTGATATCTATGTAGAGAACTCCCCCTTCTCCAGGCTGGAGACCGCTCTCTTTTTCTGCCTTTGCAGGCTTCTTGCCCTTGGCTTTTGGCTTGCTCTCTACGGGTGCTACTTCAACATCGCCAAAGAGTGCATCAAGACCTTTTCCAAGGCCCTTTGTCTTCTTAGGTGCTGCCATTATAATCCCCTTTCGTTCTCCAGGAATTCATCAGCAAATTCCATGTATGCCTGGGCTCCTGTTGACTTCGGATCGTACTGGATTACAGGCATTCCATGGCTTGGCGCTTCTGCCAGTCTGACGTTTCTAGGAATTACTGTAGTGTAAACCTTTTCCTTGAAGTATTTCTTTACTTCTTCTACTACCTGGACTGACAGGTTGGTTCTGCCATCAAACATGCTGAGGATTACCCCCTCTATCTCCAGATCCGGATTCATATTTGTTCTTACTATTTCTATGGTGCTCATTAACTGGCTGACACCCTCCAGAGCGTAGAATTCGCACTGAATCGGAATCAAGACTGAGTCTACAGCGGTCAGTGAGTTAATTGTAAGCAGTCCAAGTGAAGGCGGACAATCTATAAAGATGTAATCATAATCAGGCTTAAGTACATCTATTGCCATCTTCAGACGCTTTTCCCTGCCGGCTATATTTATCAGTTCAACCTCCGCTCCGGCCAGCTGTACGCTTGCAGGCATGATGTCCAGATTTGGAAAGCCTGTTGGCAGTATTGCTTCTGCCGGATGGTGATCATCTTCAATTAGGATTTCGTGAGTTGTAATCTCCAGATCTCTCTTTGTAATTCCAACTCCGCTTGTTGTATTGCCCTGAGGATCAATGTCCAGAATGAGAACTTTCTTTCCCTTCATTGCCAGACATGCCGCCAGGTTAATGTTGGTGGTGGTTTTCCCAACGCCACCCTTCTGGTTAAAAATTGCAATTGCTTTACCCACTTTTGTCCTCCTTTGAAAAAAGAAATTTTTTCAATTTTGATTATATACTGAATTGATTTTTCTCGCTATAAAAAAGTGTAAAAAAATTGGAAATGTTTTTTAAAAAAGGCATCAGGATGTTTCACGTGAAACATTTTCGGTGCCTTAAAATTGCATTTCCATTTATTTCCAAATATAGACTGTTTTTTGCAGGATGTCTGGTATTAAATCTTTCTAAAAAGCTCTTAGAACGTAAATTAGAGCCTCGCCTCTCGGAAGCCTTGGGGCCCAAGGGGTTTGAGCATCGCCTATTTACGTTTTATCGGCTCCTTGCCGGGCTTGCCCGCTTTTCTCGGATAAGTCTTCGGTGTGTCCTTTTCCTTCAAAACGAAAACCAGTTTGTGCTCGAAATCCGTTTCGGATAGTTTTGGATTTTCGATTCGTGATACTTTTCCTCCGAGAACATGGATCGCATGGTTTGCTTCTTCGATCTCGCTTTCACAATCCGGTCCTTTGTATGCGATAAAGGTTCCGCCCTTTTTTACAAATGGCAGACAGTATTCTGACAGAGTACTCATGTTGGCAACCGCTCTGGAAACACAAAGATCGAAACTGTCTCTCATGTCTTTCTGTCTTGCCATCTCCTCTGCTCTTCCGTGAACAGCCTTCACATTTTTTATACCTAGCTTGCCGCAGATTTCATTTACGATTCTGATTCTCTTGGCCAGTGAGTCCATCAGAAGAAAATTCTTTTCCGGAAAACAAACTGCCAGAGGAACTCCCGGAAATCCTCCGCCGGTTCCAACATCGATTACAGTTTTCGAATTATTAAATTCCTCACTGTCAATTACAAGCAGAGAGTCAATAAAATGCTTCTGAACAAATTCGTCTGTGTCAGTGATGGCTGTAAGATTTACCTTCTTATTCCATTCAAGAATTTCGTTCATATATTGCAAAAGCAGCTCTGCTTTCGCCGTTGCATTTGCAACGTTGTTTGTTTCGAGAAATATCTCCAGATTTTTCATTGTTTATTTTGATCTTTTTTCTTTTTCAAGATAAATAAGAAGTACATTAATATCAGCAGGTGAAACGCCGGAAATTCTTGATGCCTGTCCAACCGATAAAGGCTTAAACTGATTAAGCTTCTGGCGTGCTTCTATACGAAGTCCGTCAATTCTGCTGTAATCAAAATCCTCTCTCAGTTTCCTGTTTTCCAGGCGCTTGAATTTCTCAATCTGCTGCTGCTGTTTCTGAATATATCCTTCGTATTTTATTGCCACCTCCATCATGGTTTTCTGATGTCTGGAAAGAACAGGCCGAGCATCGTCAATGGATGCCACGTCATCATATGTTATCTCCGGACGACGCATAACCTCAATAAGAGGGAGGGCAGTTTTAACAGGTGTGCTGCCTTTGGACTCAAGAATCGGATTCACATCTTCAGGCTGTACAACCTTTCTTTTTAATCTTGCTGTTTCCTTCTCGACAACCTCTTTCTTCTCCAGGAACTTGTCATAGCGCTCTTCTTTAACCAGGCCAATTTCATGGCCCTTTTCTGTTAAGCGAAGGTCTGCATTATCCTGTCTCAGAACCAGTCTGTACTCGGCTCTTGAAGTCATGATTCTGTATGGTTCATTGGTGCCTTTTGTAACCAGATCATCAATGAGAACTCCAATGTATGCCTCGCTTCTGTCAAGAACAAACGGCTCTTTTTCATCCAGCTTCAGTGCTGCATTTATGCCGGCCATAAGGCCCTGGGCCGCAGCTTCTTCATAGCCGGAACTGCCATTAAACTGACCGCTGCAGAACAGGTTTTCAATGGATCGATTCTCCAGATTTATCTGCAGATCCAGCGGGTCTATGCAGTCATATTCTATGGCGTAGGCAGGCCTTACAATCTTCAGATTTTCAAGGCCTTCTATTGTCTTGTAGAACTCCTCCTGCACGTCTTCAGGAAGAGAGGAGGACATGCCCTGAATATACATTTCATCTGTGTAACGTCCCTCAGGTTCAACGAAAAGCTGATGCCTTTTTCTGTCTGCGAAACGGTTCACTTTGTCCTCAATGGAAGGGCAGTATCTTGGACCAACTCCCTCAATCTGTCCGCCGAAAAGAGCAGAGCGATGGAAGTTCTTCCTGATAACATCATGGGTAGTTTCATTAGTATATGTAAGCCAGCAGCTTATCTGGTCACATTCAAGTTCATCGTTCATGAAAGAAAAAGGAACTATCTCCGGATCCCCTTTCTGTTCAGTCATCCTGTCATAGTCCAGGCTGTCAGCCAGAGCTCTGGCAGGAGTGCCTGTCTTGAATCTTCTCATTGGCAGTCCGTATTCACGAAGCTTAACTGCAAGTTCAGTGGAAGGCGCCATGCCGTTGGGGCCGCTTTCGAAGACGCTATCCCCGATGAAGATTTTTCCCCCAAGGAATGTTCCCGTTGCCAGTATGACTGCCTTTGCACGATACTCCGCACCGGTTCTGAGAACAACGCCGCAGGCCTTACCGTCTTCAATGATAAGGTCAATAACTTCTCCCTGTTTCAGATCCAGAAGTGGCTCCTTTTCCAGGGTCTTTTTCATTTCGATATGATACTGATTCTTGTCAGCCTGGGCACGAAGAGAATGAACCGCCGGGCCCTTGGCTGTGTTCAGCATTCTGCTTTGGATAAATGTCTTGTCAATGTTAAGTCCCATCTCTCCGCCAAGAGCATCGATTTCTCTAACAAGATGTCCCTTGCCGGTACCGCCGATGGAAGGATTGCATGCCATCATGGCAACCGCTTCCAGATTGATGGAGAGCATGAGGGTGCGCTTCCCCATTCTGGCCGCAGCAAGTCCGGCCTCACATCCTGCGTGGCCGGCTCCAACTACAATTATGTCGTATGTACCCATTAAAAATCTATCCATTATATCCTTACTTTCCCAGACAGAATCTGGAGAATACTTCATTCAGAATTTCATCGTCAACGGTCTCGCCAATTATCTCTCCAAGAGCATCGAAGGCGCTGCGAATATCTATTTCGATAATGTCCAGCGGCTCCATGCCCCTTGCCATGTTAAGAGCGTCTGAAAGGAAGCTTTCAGACTGACGCAAAAGTTCAATGTGACGAAGGTTGTTTACCATTACAGACTGTCCCTGGGAAACCTGTCCACCGTAAACCAGCGCCTCTATAATATCTTCAATCTCATCAATTCCTTTCCCCTTGAGAAGAACGGTTTCAACCACATCGCCATTAGGCAATCTATCCTTGATATCATTAGCCTTAACGCAGCTTCCCTGATCACGCTTATTAAGCAGAATAAGGCACTTTCTGCTATCAATATAGTCCATGATTTCCTGATCTTCTGCTGTAAGTGGCTGACTTCCGTCTACTATAAATATGATAAAGTCGGCACTGTTAAATGCCTCCTTGGTTTTCTCGATTCCAATCTTTTCTACGGTATCATCCGTATCGCGAATTCCCGCCGTATCTATCAGATAAACCGGCAGATTTCTGATGCTTACCGCCTCCTCAATTGTGTCTCTTGTTGTGCCCGGAATCTCCGTAACAATTGCACGGGATTCACGAAGGAGACAATTCATGAGAGAGGATTTTCCCACGTTTGGTTTACCAACAATCGCAATGCGAATTCCTTCACGAATCATCCTGCCGCTTCCGGCTGTAGACAGAAGTTTTCTGACGGGCTCTCTAATCTCGCAAAGGCTCTCCTGCATCTTTTCATAGGTCATCTGCTCGATGTCTTCATCCGGATAATCTATGTTCACAGTCACGTCAACAAGCAGGTCTAAAATGGCCTGTCTTATTTCCATTATTTTAACAGAAAGGGAACCTTCAAGCTGAGACATGGCCACATCAAAACTCTTGTCTGATTTTGCTTTAACCACATCTATAACTGCCTCTGCCTGAGACAGGTCCATGCGTCCATTAAGAAAGGCTCTCTTGGTGAACTCTCCCGGCTCCGCCATACGGGCACCTTTTGCCAGCACCAGAGCCAGAGTCTTTCTGAGAGAAACCATGCTACCGTGACAGTTGATTTCCGCAACGTCTTCGCCGGTATAAGTTCCCGGCCCTTTCATGAAAACAGCAAGCACTTCGTCGATGGTTTTTCCCGTATCCGGATCAACAATTTTTCCTAAGGTCATGCGTCTGTTTTTCATGCAGTTTCTATCATCGTTATCATCATAAAAATCGCACACGAAAACCCGCCGGAGAACATCTCCTGCTTCCGGTCCGCTGATACGGATTATTCCCACTCCGCCTTCGCCATATGCAGTTGCAATTGCTGCTATTGTATCTACCATGATTAAAAAACAAAGGCCCGCAATAGCGGGCCCATAGAATTACTTTTTGAGTTCAATAATAACTCTTCTGTAAGGCTCTTCGCCTTCACTTCTGGTTGTTATATTCGGGTTCTTCTGCAGTGTTGCATGAATAACCTTTCTTTCGTAAGGGTTCATTGGTTCAAGACGAACATACTTCTTTGTCTTAACCACCTTGGCTGCCAGTCTGTTTGCCAGCTGTTCCAGAGTCTTCTGTCTCTTTGCTCTGTAGTTCTCTGCATCAACAACAACCTTGGTATACTTTTCATTGTCCTTGTTTACTACCAGACTTGTAAGATACTGAATCGCATCCAGTGTCTGTCCGCGCTTGCCGATTACTGTTCTTGAATCCTTGCCGTTCATTTCAAGATAAACCAGGTCGCCGCCTGTCTTGGCGCTGAACTCCAGGTCCAGTCCCATTTTATCTGTAATATCCTTCAGGAATGCAAGAGCTTCATGATCGTCTACTGCAACAAGACTGTTAATATCTACATCATCAAGCGCTATATTTCTTGTCTTATCTTCCTTCTCCGGAGACTTATTTTCCTGAGATTTTTTCTTTGGTTCCGGTTTTGCAAAAGCAGTCTTAGCCTTTTTCGCTTCTTTCTTTTTAGGCTCTTCCTTCTTTATCTTTTCAACCTTTACCTTTGCCAGTTTGGCACCTATTCCTAAAAATCCCTTTGTTGGTTCTTCCAGAACCGTAACTTCAACATCGTCTCTGGAGCACTTCAGATCAATAAGGGCAAGGCTTACTGCCTCTTCGACATCTTTGCCCCATTTTTCTGTATAATCCATTATTATTCCTCCATGTGTCGAGACTTATCTTCTGTT
>JAKSSH010000049.1 GCA_024403155.1 Clostridia bacterium
GGAAGAGATGATGTCTGCCCGTATGAATGGTTATATACAGTATAACGAGGACCTGATCGATGAAGGAGAATGGAACATCAGAGATGGTGCGCTTTATCGCGGCGATATACTTGTAGGCGATGGGACAGAAAAAAACGCCTATGTGGAGCCGTTTCTGGATATGGAGAAAAAAACCGGCTCATTCTCATATGCTTTTGTCAGATGCTCCGATAAGGGACTTACCTGGACGGGTGACAAAAGGACGGGATATCAGCAGGGCCATTATATGCGTGTAGCCGGAAGCACACTCAGCCCTGACGGAAAGAAAATAATGGGCACCTATATGGACAAAAAGGTTGCCGATGTATTGGACGAAAAAGGAGTCTACGCCAGTGAAGCCAATGTGGCAGGCGGTATGGTTTTCTGTTTATATCATACACTGAAGGATAACAATGGCAATGTGGTAGGTGTTATTTCGGTTGGCCGCAGCATTGAAGCCATGCACGCAAAAACCCGGAAAGCAGAGCGCATGCTGCTTGTCATTGTAATAATAGCGATGCTGCTGGTAGGCTCAGGTCTAAATATGTTTATTTTCCGATGGATCACCAAACTGGACATTGTAAACAATTATCTGCGGGATATCTCAACGGGCACTTTCCCGGAAGAAGCCCTGGATCTGAAGACGAAGGATGAGCTGATGGTTACAGCACAATGCATCAACGAAATGACTCAATCGCTGAAGGAGAAGGAGCGCATCAGTGGCGAATTGCAGGTTGCTACAAATATCCAGGCACAAATGCTGCCATGTATTTTCCCGCCTTTCCCTGAACATGACGAATTCGACATCCGTGCATCAATGAATCCTGCCAAGGAAGTAGGCGGTGACTTCTATGATCTCTTCATGATTGACGATCAGCATCTGGCGGTTGTGGTTGCAGATGTCTCCGGTAAAGGAGTTCCTGCAGCATTATTTATGGTTATTACAAAAACACTGATAAAAAATTACACACAGATGGGTATGGAGCCATGTCATGTGTTCACTAAGGTCAATCAGATGTTATGTGAGGGCAATGAAGCGGGTCTGTTTGTTACGGCCTGGATGGGCGTGCTGGATCTGGAAACAGGAAAGCTGACATATGTTAATGCCGGCCACAACCCTCCGGCGATCAAACTTGCCGACAGTGGATTTACATATCTTAAATCCCGTCCGGACTTTGTTCTGGCGGGTATAGAGACTATGCGCTATAAGCAGAACGAGCTGATGCTGAGTCCCGGAGACAGGTTGTTCCTTTACACAGACGGAGTCACAGAGGCGACAGATATAGACAATCAGCTTTACGGTGAACAAAGACTGATTGACTATCTCAATTCACATGTTTCAGATAATGTAAATGATATGCTGAACGGTCTTTATGGTGATATTAATGCATTTGCAGGCGATGCAGAGCAGTTTGATGATATAACTATGCTGATTCTGGATTACCAGAAGCCTCATGTTTCTGACGATATGACCGAACTCACATTCCCTGCATCTGTGGATGCGCTGAATGATGTACTGGGTTTTGTGGAATCCGAGCTGGAAAAGGCTGACTGTCCTATGAAGCTCAGCATGCAGATTGCTGTTGCTGTGGAAGAGGCTTTTGTTAATATTGCAAATTATGCTTATCCCGGTGAAGATGGCATAATGAAAATGGGCATTTCTATTGAAAATGGCATTGTCAGACTGCGACTTGCCGACTATGGAGTACCATTTGATCCTGTACAGAAGGAGGATCCGGATATTACGCAGGATGTGGAATCCCGTGACATTGGAGGTCTGGGTATATTTATGGTTAAAAAGACCATGGATGATGTACAGTACGAAAGAAAAGACAATCAGAACATACTGACGCTGACAAAGGCTATATGAGTTACTTATCCTTGTAAACGCAGGATGCAATAAGGTATAATATCTAGAAATATAATATTAATCAGATAGAATGGAAAAGAATGTGCTTCTGACAATTGCATATGACGGTTCCCGCTTTCACGGATGGCAGAAGCAGCCTGGCCAGGTAACTGTGCAGGGGCATCTGGAAAAAGTGATGAGCCAGCTGTTCAAACGTGAAATTCTGCTTAGCGGAACCAGCCGGACAGACGCAGGAGTACATGCACTGGGTCAGAGAGCAAGCTTCAAGACCGAGCTGGGAATCCCTACGGAACGAATGGCTATGGTTATCAACAATGCCCTTTGCGCAGCAGAAGATGCCGGGGGCTATGCCAAGGCACCTGTTCGCATTGTAGAGGCTGTGGAAATGCCGATGGATTTTCACGCCCGCTTTAACTGCAAAAGCAAGGAGTACATCTACAGGATAATTGACGGAACCGGCCAGTCTGATTTTGCGACAGACCTATCCCTGGTATTCGACAGAAACTACATATACCACGTTAAGGAAACTCTGGATGTGGAGGCCATGAAAAAGGCTGCGAAGCTGCTTGAGGGGACTCACGACTTCAAATCATTTGAAGCGGCTGGCGGGAATCCGCGGGAGACCACGGTGCGCACCATCATGAGCGCTGAGGTGCTGGCTGCTGAGGAAACGGGCGGCCAACGTAGTATTGAATTCCACGTAAGAGGCGACGGATTCCTGTATAGCATGGTAAGAATTATTACTGGAACACTGGTTGAAATCGGACAGGGGAAGAGAAGACCTGAGGAAATAAGGGAAATTATTGAAGCGAAGGATAGAACCAGAGCAGGACATACGGCACCGCCGAACGGCCTGTATCTGGCAACAGTATTCTACGAGTAAATCGAAGATGAAATCAAGGAGAACGAAATGGATAACAGACCAAGCTGGGATGAATATTTCATGCAAATGGCAGAACTGACTGCCAAGAGATCCACATGTCTCAGAAGACAGGTGGGAGCGGTTATCGTTCAGGACAAGCACATCGTTGCAACCGGATATAACGGAGCGCCACGTGGAATCAAGCACTGCGGCGAAAGAGAAGGCGGATGTCTGAGACAGAGGCTGGGTGTACCGTCAGGGGAGAAACATGAGCTTTGCCGTGCACTGCACGCTGAACAGAACGCAATCATTCAGGCAGCAACGCTGGGACAGAGCATAGAGGGAGCAACCATCTATGTAACCAATCAGCCATGTATTATCTGCGCTAAGATGCTGATCAATGCAGGCATCGAGAGAATCGTAGTAAGAGAAGGTTATCCTGATGAACTGGCAGTTGAGATTCTGAGAGAAGCCGGAATCAAGATTGTAGTTCTTAATGCAAAAGCAGACTGAAACGAAACGGAAATGAAGTTACGTTTAGGAGAAATATATTTAAATGACAGCAACAAGTTTTGACCTTTGGACGCCTCTCATTGTAGCGGGAGTTGCGGCGGCGGCACTGACGCCCCTGTCCATCTGGCTTGCACCTAAGGTGGGAGCCATGGACATTCCGAAAGACAGGAGAAGAGTCCATAATAAACCAATGCCGAGATTCGGCGGACTGGCAATATATCTGGGGCTGATGGCAAGTTTGTCTCTGTATGCTAATGACAGAGGCATAATACCTGCCATGGTTGGATGCACGCTGGTGTTTATTCTGGGAATGGTTGATGATATCAAGGGCATGAAGCCAATCGTCAAATTCGCAGGACAGACAGTGGCGGCTGTTGTAGTTTTTGTAATGGGATTGAGAATCACTTTCATTACCAACTACTTCGGCGAGGGAAACATGATGTTCGGCCAGCTGGCATGCTTCATCGTAACAGTCATCTGGCTGGTGGCAATCACCAACGCCATCAATCTGATGGACGGACTTGACGGGCTGGCAGCAGGAATCTCTGCCATTTCCGCACTTTGCATTGCATACGTTTCCTACATTCACGGACAGTACATTCCTACAATCGGAATGATGGCCATTGCAGGATCATGTATCGGCTTCCTGCCGTTCAACTTCCATCCGGCCAGGACTTTCATGGGCGACTGCGGAGCTCAGATGCTGGGATTTGCCATTGCAGCACTTTCAATTCTGGGCACAGTCAAGAGCGCAACCCTGGTGGTTGTGGTTATTCCGGCACTGGTGCTGGGGCTGCCGATTTTTGACACTCTCATGGCAATCATCAGAAGAACCCTTCGTCATCAGTCAATAGGAACTGCAGACAAGGAGCACCTGCATCACCGTATCATGAAGGCAGGCTTCGGACAGCGTCGTGCAGTATTCCTCATGTACAGCGTAAGCGGCATCATGGGAATTGTGGCGGTGCTTTACAGCCGCGGCCTTATAGTTGAATGTATCGGCCTGGCCATCGTAGCCATCCTTATCATAGGAGTAATCCTCACAGACACCGGCAGCAACAAGGTAAGTCTCAAAGGTAAGAGAATTACAAGGGAAGAACCGGACGAACCGGAAAAAAAGAAAGAGTAATCGAATCATGCAAAAGCAGGACTCGCTTGACAGAAATTTATACAACAATAAATACATGCTAAAGAAGGTCGGCGTAGTTGCCGGCCCGATTGCTTTACAGAGCCTTATTGCATCCAGCCTTAACCTTATAGACAACCTGATGGTTGGAGGACTTGGAGAACTGGCACTGAACGCAGTGGGCGTTTCGGTGCAGATTTTCTTTGTTTACTGGATGCTTCTTTTCGGATTCTGCTCAGGCAGCGCAACATTCATGTCCCAGTTCTTCGGAATAAGAGATTATGCTAACATCAGAAGGACAGCAGGATTCGCTTTTACTGTGGTAATGTGCGTAGGAATCGTTTTCTTTCTGGCAGCTACAATCTTTCCTGAATACATTCTCAGGGTTTTCACCAGATACCCGGAGGTAATTGAAGCGGGAGTGCCATATGTAAGGACAGGGGCACCGTGCTTCCTTTTCGTTGCAATGATACAGCCTCTCAGTCTGGTTTTGCGAACCACACAGCAGACGGAGAAGCCCTTGTATGCCAGTGTAATCGCCTTGTGCACCAACACCCTCCTGAACTACTGCCTGATTTACGGGCATTTCGGAATGCCGAAAATGGGAATTCAGGGAGCTGCCGCGGCAACGGTTATAGCCAGAATCATTGAAGCGTCTCTTCTTATTATATTCATCTTCGTGAGAAACAATCCGATGAAGGGATCTCTTAAGGAATACTTCAGTTACGGCAGGGAGCTGGCAGGAAGAGTTGTAAAGAATTCGCTGCCAACCACAATCAACGAGACCATGTGGAGTCTTGGCACATCACTGTATGTGGCGGCCTTTGCCAGAATAAGTATAACCGCAGGTGCTGCCATTCAGGCCTGCAACACCATAGAGAACCTGTTTGCCATGTGCTGCTTCAGCATCGGGGATGCGGTACTGATTCTGGTGGGACAAAAGATTGGAGAAGGGGAGACGGACTACGCCTTCAAAATGACTAACAACCTCATTAAGCTGGGCCTGATTGTTGGAGCGGTAATGGGCGGCCTTACTATTCTGTTTGGCAAACCCATACTGTCTCTCTTTGACTTTACGCCGGAAGGGGCACGGATTGCCTGGCTGGTGCTGATTGTCTACGGAGCCACCATGTGGCTGGATGCCTATACGGGAATCATGATTTCCGGAGTGCTCAGATGTGGCGGTGATACCAGATACGCCATGCTTACGGAAGTGGGCACTGTATGGCTTATAGGAGTGCCGGTGGCATTCCTTACATCACTGAAGCTTTGCTGGCCGCTTTATGTGGCAGTGCTGGCTGTAAGAGGGGAAAGTGTTGTGAAAGGCATCATTTTGACCTTTAGATACAAAAGCAGAAAGTGGGTTAGAAACGTGATAAAAGGACTTTAAAAATCACTTTAGCGATTCAAACACATAAATTGTTATTAGTTTGCTCATTTAGACACACTGGTTTGCTGTATGGTCTCGATATCGTTGAAATATCAACGTCTCTAATGTAGTATAACTATGCAAGATGTTGCATTGAATGTAAAAGGTGATTTGTGCTTACCATTATCGAAGGAGCAATAACAGGGTTTATTTACGGAGCATTGATTGGTGTAATCAAATATGCAGCTCTGTGGAAAAACATTATTAAAACTGATAGGGAAATAACCACGGGAGTGTTGTATGCACGATTGGGCATAGGCTATGCCATTAATGTAGCAGCACTTTTTTTGGTGTTCATTTTAAGAAATGTTATGCCTTTGCATTTCGGGGCGACACTTATTGCAGCAGCAATCGGATTGAGTCTGGCAGGCAAGCTGGCACCAATGGGAGAAATAACTAGTCACGTAAAGGGAGACAGGAAATGATTAGCGCACTACATTCGATAGGAATGACAAATGCGATGATAACAAGCAGCTTCATCACCATAGGAATATTAATTGTATCTCTGCTGGTAAGCAGAAATCTGCAGATGATTCCATCAGGCGTTCAGAACATGATAGAGATGGGAATTGAGAAACTGCACGGATTCTTCTCGGATCTTATGGGAGAAGAAATGTGCAGGAAATATTTCCCGCTGGTGGGAACGCTGTTTATTTATATTCTTATCTGCAACTATTCGGGACTGATGCCTTTCGCAGGCAAGGCGGATGGATTCCAGGCACCTACATCGGATATAAACTTTCCGGCGGGTCTGGCAATTCTGGTCATCATACTTGTCCAGATAATAGGACTCAGGGAACACAGAGGAATGGGAACATATAAGAGAATGATCCAGCCATTCGTTTTCATTCTGCCGCTTATGCTTATGGACGAGCTGGCAAAGCCTATATCCCTTACCTTCCGACTTTATGGTAATACCTTTGGAGATGAACAGGTAATAGATGTTCTTTCTGAGCTTTGCCCTATTGGACTTCCGGTAGTAATGCAGCTTCTGGTTGTTCTGCTTGCGCTTATACAGGCGCTGGTATTCTCTCTGCTGACTGCAATATATATTGGAGAAGCAGTAGAGAAAGAAGAACATCTTCCGGTTGGAGTATAAGCTCTGCCGGGAATCATACCGAATCAGATCGTTCAAAAATCTGTGAACAAACGGATATAAACACATATAAAATCAGCTAAATTCTGAAAGGAGAAAAACAAAATGACAACAGGATTAATTGCAATCGCAGTAGCACTGGCAATAGGCGTATCAACAATCGGCCCGGCACTGGGAATGGGTAACGCAGGGGGCAAAGCACTGGAAGGGATGTCACGTCAGCCTGAAATGATGGGACAGCTTCGTACAAACATGATTCTTGCTTTTGCATTTATGGAATCACTGACTATTTACGGACTGGTTCTGGCATTCATGCTTTTGGCAAAGATGTAAGAAAGTTACCACTTAAAGAGGAGAATAGACCATGCTTGACGCATTAGGATTAGATCTGAAGGAAATAATATTTGTAATAATCAACTTCCTGATTCTCGTGGGAATACTGGGAAAGCTGATCTACAAACCTTTCCTTGGCGCTCTCGAAAACAGAAAAAAGGCAATACAGGACAAGTTCGATGCTGCTGACGCGGAAAGCAGAAGAGCCGATGCTAAGATGGCCAAGTATGAAAGACGGATTTCTCACGCAGAAGAGGAAGCCAGATCTATCATAAAGGAAGCCAAGAAAGCAGCAGACATCCAGGCTCAGAGCATAATTGATGAAGCCAACGTACAGGCGGCAGAAATTATTGCAAAGGCCGAAGAAGCCATTGAAATGGAAAAGAACAAAGCCAGAGAAGATATGCGGGAGGAAATCGCCGCGCTGGCTTTGCTTGCCGCTGAACAGATCGTCCAGGGAGAAATCAGTAAAACAGGTCAGGACGCTATCGTGGAACAGGTACTTAACAATGCAAGGAGCGCACAGTGGCAGAATTAACAGTAGATCTCGTTTATGGAACTGCTCTTGTTGAAGCGGCTCATGAAAACGGAAAAGAAAAAGAAATTCTGGAAGACGGATTTGGCGTTATTGAATGCATTGAGAAGGAACCGGATCTGGAAAACTTTATAAAATATCCGGGCATTTCCGCGGATGAGAAAAAAACAGTTCTCAAATCAATATTTGAGGATAAGGTCTGCACGGAATTCATGAACTTTCTTTATGTGCTGGTAGATAAGCGCAGAGCAGGGAGACTTAAGCAGATTATGAAAACATACAGACATCTTCTTGAAGAGGAAGAAGGCGTTATGTACGGGACAGTATTTTCTGTTGAAGAACTTTCTGAAGAAAGACTGGCAGAAGTTGAAAAGCAAACTTCCGATCTGATGCAGGCAAAAATTAAGCTGACAAACGAAATAGATAAAAAGCTCATGGCAGGTATCAAGGTAATTGTAGAAGGCAAGATAATAGATGCTACATACAGAAAACGTTTCGATGAAATGGCAAGCCAGATGAACATAACCATGAGAAGGAGTTAAGAATGAATTTAAGACCAGAGGAAATAAGTTCAGTCATAAAAGAACAGATAAAGAAT
>JAKSSH010000005.1 GCA_024403155.1 Clostridia bacterium
AGAGATATAAAATGACTAAACCGATAATTTTTGATACAGCAGACGGCCAGGAATTGAGAATAAACATGATCAGTCCCTGGCTTAAATCATATTTCCAGAAGCAGGCTCAGCAGGATTCAAGAACCTTGAAAATAGTGAAGCTGTCCCTGGACGGCGGGTTCACCTGTCCGAATCGTGACGGCAGCAAGGGCAAGGGCGGCTGCTGCTTCTGCTCTGAGAGCGGGTCAGGAGACATGGCCAGTGGAACGGCAGAAGGAGTGCGCATAGCCATGCAAAGGCAGACCGAACTTCTTTCGGATAAGTGGCCTGAGGAAAAATACAACCTGAAATATATAGCATATTTTCAGAGCCACACCAATACCTATGGACCTGTTGAAAAACTAAGAGAGTTGTTTGAGGCGGCACTTGAAGTGCCCGGTGTTGTGGGCCTGGCAATAGCAACCAGGAGCGACTGCATATCAGATGAGGCTCTGGAGCTTCTTGATGAGCTGAATCAGAAGACATTTCTCTGGGTTGAACTGGGACTTCAGACTATTCATGATGAAACCGCAAGGGAAATGAATCTCTGTCACGATTTCAGTGACTACGAAGACGCGGTGGGAAGACTTACGGAGAAGAATATCCGAGTTGTGAGTCACCTGATTCTGGGGCTTCCGGGAGAGACGGGGGAGATGATGCTGGAGTCTGTAAGAGTGGTATGTGATCCGATAGCTGATGACGGTTCACACATCTTCGGAATGAAGCTGCATATGCTGAACCTGGTTAAGGGATCTCAGATGGAAACAAAGTATCCCGGCTATGTTCCCTTCGAAACAATGGAGGATTACATAGATCTTCTCATTGGAGTTCTGGAGATTATTCCTCCCGACATAACCATGCACAGAATATCAGGAGATGCACCAAGAGCAACCCTGATTGCACCTGAGTGGAGCTATCAGAAAAGAACAATTTTAAACGGCATCCACAGTGAAATGAGAAAGAGAAATACATGGCAGGGAAAAGCATTGAAATGATGCATAAAGTCCTCGTGACAGAATTGTCTCGAGGACTTTTTTGTAGTATAATAAATTGTTAAAATATGCGGTTCATTATTGGAGGCATATAATGAAAGAAAAAAAGCATACGGATAACATTTCCGAAAGAGATTTCATAATGGAAAGGGCAGGAATTGTACCTGAAAATTCCCCGGACAAGAAGCATGAAAGACTCAGTCTGCTTTTGCATAGCTGCTGCGGTCCATGCAGCACCAGCGTTATTGAGAGGCTGGCGGGAGAATTCAACATAACCGTTTTCTTCTATAATCCCTGCATAACCGATGAAGCGGAGTACAAGAGAAGAAGAGATTCCCAGATTAAATTCATAGAGATGTTCAATCAGGAAAGAATGGATCTGCCGGACATTAGCTTCATGGAAGGCCTATATGAACCGGGAGAATTTCTTGAACTGACAAAGGGTCATGAAGAGGACCCTGAGGGCGGCGTCAGATGTGCCATCTGCTTCAGGCAGAGGCTGGAGAAGGCTGCGCAGAATGCTACGTTTGCAGGATGCGATCTCTTCGGAACAACACTTACGGTAAGTCCCCACAAGAACTATGAAATCATCTCGGGAATAGGTAAGGAACTGGCCGGCAAGTACGGTCTGTCATTTCTTGACCGTGATTTCAAAAAACAGGACGGGTTCAAGCGTTCAATTGAACTGTCAAAGAAATACGAATTATACCGGCAGAATTACTGCGGCTGTGAATATAGTAAAAGATAAATTTTTAATAGAGGGAGGACGATATGTCTAAATTAATTATTCCAAAGGGTTACACGCCGATTATTGATTACATGGAAAGCCAGAGGGCTATAAAGAAGATCAAGGATTATTTCCAGCAGGAGCTGGCTTACGGGCTTCAGCTGAGAAGGGTATCAGCTCCGCTGTTTGTTGCACCGGAAACCGGACTTAATGATAATCTGAACGGAGTTGAGAGAACAGTTAAATTTACTGTTAAAGACATGGACGAAAAAGAAGTTGAAATCGTTCAGTCTCTGGCGAAGTGGAAGAGAATGGCCCTTGGCAGATATCAGTTCAAATCAGGTACAGGACTGTACACAGACATGAATGCAATCAGAAGGGATGAGGAACTGGATAATCTTCACTCAATTTATGTTGACCAGTGGGACTGGGAAAAAGTTATTTCTAAAGAAGAAAGAACACAGGAGTACCTTCATGAGGTGGTTACATCTCTTTATACGGCTCTTAAAAATCTGAATGATTTTGTTAATAGACATTACAATGAACTGAAAACAGAACTTCCAAACGAGATTTTCTTTATTACATCTCAGGAACTTGAAGACCTGTACCCGGGGCTCAGCTCGAAGGAAAGAGAAGATGCTATCTGCAGAGAAAAGAGAGCAGTATTTGTTGAAAAAATCGGTGGAAGTCTTAAGTCGGGAAAACCGCATGACGGAAGAGCTCCGGACTATGATGACTGGGAGCTGAACGGAGACATCATTCTGTGGAATGACATTCTGGATTGTGCGTTTGAAATTTCGTCAATGGGAATCAGAGTTGATGAAGAGGCTATGGAAAGGCAGCTTAAGATTGCTGATGCAGAGGACAGAAAGCAGATGAGGTTCCATCAGATGATTCTAAATAGGGAACTGCCTTATACTATTGGCGGAGGAATCGGACAGTCAAGACTGTGCATGTATTTCCTCAGGAAGGCACATATTGGAGAGGTGCAGGCTGCAATCTGGCCGGAAGACATGATAGAAGATTGTGCAGCCAATGACATTTTCCTTCTGTAGGAAGATGGCGAGGATTAGAGTGTGAAATACGTAAACGTTGTTATTGACAATAAAAGCAACAGTACTGACAGCTTCTTCACATATGCCTGTTCAGATGAAAGTGTCAGAACAGGCTCCAAGGTGAAGGTGCCATTCGCCAGAAGTAAAAAACCAAGAGAAGGATACGTGGTGTCCTTTGCAGAGGAGAGTGAGATTGGCGAAGAACTGAAAAAGAAGCTGAAGGAGATTGCTGAAATAGACCGGGAGATTTCTCTCACTGAGGAGATGGTTCGCACCGCCCTGTGGATGAAGAGAAGATATCTGTGCAGATACATTGATGCCATCAGATGCTTCACTCCTGCAGGCAGTGCTGCCAAGAGAAGGGAACTTCAGAATTCTCTTTCCAGGGAGAAGGGTGAGAAGCCTGTTATCGGGGAGCTGACAGATGAGCAGCAGAAGGCACTTGAGCCTATTGCAAAGGCAATAAAAAGTGAACTGCATGAAAGATTCCTGATCCACGGAGTTACCGGCAGCGGCAAGACTGAGGTGAACACCAGAGCAGCAAGAGCAGCCCTGGACCAGGGAAAGGGCGTAATAATTCTGGTTCCGGAAATCTCACTTACAGGACAGATTATCGAAAGATTCCTGGGTAATTTCGGGGAGGATACTGTGGCAGTTCTTCACTCGAGACTTTCCCAGGGAGAAAGATATGATCAGTGGCAGAGAATTGCCAGAGGCGAGGTGCGCATTGTAATTGGAGCCAGGTCGGCTGCTTTTGCACCTGTAGAAAACCTGGGTCTGGTGGTGGTGGACGAGGAACATGAATCCACTTACAAATCAGACTTCACACCGAAATACGACACCATTGAAGTGGCACTGAAGAGACTGCAGGATCCCGACAACAGGGGCGTGCTGATTCTTGGAAGCGCTACACCGTCAATCGTTACATATAACCGTGCCCGGGAAGGCATTTACAAGCTCATAGAGCTCACGAAACGCTACAACGAAGTGGCAATGCCGAAAAGCGAAGTTGTGGACATGCGAGAAGAGCTGAAGGCGGGAAACAAATCAGTTATCTCAAGACGCCTTGCGGAGGAGATGCAAAAGCAGCTGGAATCGGGCAGTCAGGTCATGCTGTTTCTGAACAGACGCGGTTACTCAACCTTCGTATCCTGCAGGGAATGCGGACATGTTATGATCTGTCCAACCTGCGGACTGTCTCTCACATATCACAAGAAACACGGGAGCGGGAAGATGACATGTCATTATTGCGGACATGAGGAAATGGCACCAACGGCCTGTCCTGAATGTGGCAGCACCTACGTGAGATATTTCGGAAGCGGCACCGAGAAAATCGAGGAAACCATTGCCCGGATGTTCCCGGATTACAAGGTATCACGTGTGGACCTTGATTCTGTAAAGGAAAAAGGGGAACTGAAGAAAAGACTGAAAGCCTTTGAAAAGGGCGATACGGATATACTTATAGGAACCCAGCTCATTGCCAAGGGTCTGGATTTCAGAAATGTTGGACTGGTGGGAATCGTTTCTGCGGACGTATCTCTGAACATTCCGGACTACAGATCACCGGAGAGAGCCTTCCAGCTTATAACCCAGGCGGCAGGAAGAGCCGGCAGGGGTAACACCGTGGGGCGTGTAATCATCCAGACATACAGCCCTGAACACTATGCGGTGCAGATGGCGGCAAAGGGAGATTACGGCAGCTTCTACAAGGCGGAGGACAGATTCAGAAATTACATGATGTATCCGCCATACAGCGACATTTTTCAGATAATTTTCACATCAGATTGCGAAGGCTCTGCTAAAATTGGAGCAGAGAGGTGGCATGAGAGACTCATGAAGCTTCTGCCTGAAGAAGACAGGGCAAACCTGTTTGAACCTCAGCAGGCATACATGAGTAAAATCCGTGAGACCTACAGGTACTCACTGGTAATGAAGTGCCCTAAGGGCAAAAGAAACGATTACGCTGAAACAATCAGCCGGATTCAGGCTGAAGAGGTGGAAGCCTCAAGAAAGAAAAAAGCAGATTACATAGCTGTTGTGGATATTAATCCGTACAGCTTCACATAATAATGCGGCGGCGCCGCAATGCGGGAGGAAGTAATGGCATTAAGAAATATTGTAACTGAAGGAGACCCTATACTCAGAAAGGTCTGCAGACCTGTTGGAGAAGTAACTCCAAGAATCCAGATGATCCTGGACGACATGGTTGAAACCATGAGAGACGCAAATGGCGTTGGTCTGGCAGCTCCACAGATTGGAATCATGAGAAGAATGTTTGTGGCAGAACCTGAACCTGAAAGAGTATTCTGCTTTGTGGATCCTGAAATAATCGTGATGGAAGGCGAACAGGATAGCGAAGAAGGATGCCTGTCAGTGCCGGGAATGGTTGGGGACGTAAAGCGCCCTGAAAAGATTGTAATCCAGGGTCTGGACAGATACGGCAAGACGCAGAAGTACAAATTCGAAGGCTTTGATGCCATTGTAATGTGCCATGAATTTGACCATCTGGAAGGCGTGCTTTATGTGGACAAGGCGGAGAACGTTCGCCCTGCAGAAGCACTGGCAGAAGAGGAAGAAAAATAATGAAACTGATATACATGGGAACACCGGATTTTGCAGTACCTGCACTTCAGGCTCTGTATGATGCGGGACACGAAATTAAATATGTGGTTACCCAGCCGGACACAGTCAGAGACCGTGGCAAGAAGGTGAAATTTCCTCCGGTAAAGGAGAGAGCGGTGGAGCTGGGGATCCCGGTTCTGCAGCCTGAGAAGCTGAAGTATAACGAGGAGTTTCTTGAAACCATAAGAGCAGCTGAAGTGGATGCCATTATCGTTGCGGCTTACGGCAAGATCATCACCAGGAGAATTCTGGATACTCCGAAGTACGGATGTCTCAACATACACGGCTCACTGCTGCCAAGATTCAGAGGAGCAGCTCCTATTCAGGCAGCCATAGCTGCAGGAGACGAGGAAACCGGCATCACTATCATGCAGATGGCAAAAGGTCTTGATACAGGCGATATGCTGGCAAAGGCAGCCACGCCGATTGAAGACAAGACCGGAGAGCAGCTCCATGACGAGCTGGCAGAAATGGGAGCAAAGCTAATATGCGAAACTCTTACAAAGCTTGAAGCGGGAGAGATAACACCTGAGAAGCAGGACGACAGTCTGTCAACATATGCGCCTATGATTTCCAAGGAAGACGGGCATGTTGACTTCACTCTGAATGCGAAAGAAATAGAGAGAAAAATAAGAGCGTTTAACCCATGGCCGGGCAGCTTTGCCTCCCTGGGAGACAAGACATACAAGTTCTGGAAGGCGGAAGTTCTGGCGACAGATGAGGCTGCCGGCGAGAGCTCAGGAGAAAAGCCTGTTCCGGGAACGGTTCTGGCGGCTGGAAATCAGGGCCTTGAAATCGCTACAGGCCTTGGAATTTTAAGGGTTACAGAGCTTCAGGCACCGGGCAGGAAGAGAGTGTCTGCAGCGGACTATTTCAGGGGCAATTCAATTGAAATTGGCAGTGTTTTAAGATAAAATATAAGGTGAGGTGATTTAATGATTTATGGATTCGATCCCACTATAATTCTTCTGATACCGGCGATCATTTTTACAATCTATGCACAGAGTAAAGTAAAGAACGCCTACGCTAAGTATTCACGTGTTCCAACCAGAAAAGGCATTACCGGTCAGCAGACCGCCAGACTGATTCTGGACAACAATAACATGGGACATGTACCAATCGAAGTTATACCCGGACAGCTGACAGATAATTACGATCCAACCAAGGATGTAATGCATCTGTCTAATGGCATATACAACGGCAATTCAATTGCATCAGTTGCAGTTGCCGCACACGAATCCGGACATGCAATACAGGACGGAACAAACTATGGATTTCTGAAATTCAGAATAGCTATGGTACCGGTTGTGAATCTGGTATCCGGAGCATCATGGCCTCTTCTGATTATTGGTCTGATAATGGTTGGGGCAGGACAGGCATTCGGAAATGTGATATTCGATATCGGAGTTCTTATGTTTGTTGTGGTAGTGCTGTTCCATACAATCACATTACCGGTTGAATTCAATGCGTCGAGTCGTGCACTAAAGCAGCTTGTCGCTCTTGATATCGTTGATGAATCAGAAGTTAAGGGGTGCAAGAGAGTGCTGTCGGCAGCAGCCATGACATATGTGGCAGCCCTGGCAACATCCATCCTGAACCTTATTAGAATTCTTCTGATAAGAGGGAGTAACAACTAATGGATAACAACAGGAAAACAGCTTATCTGGCTTTGCTGGATGTACATTCAAAGAAAGCCTACTCAAATCTGGCATTGAATCACAAGATTGCAATGCACAAACCAAACAAGCCTGCCTTTGTAAGAGAGCTTACATATGGCGTGCTGGAACGCAAGCTGACGCTGGACTATTACATTGATAACATGGTTACAGAGGGAATCGACAGCCTGAAGGCTCCCGAAATAACCATTCTGAGAATGGGAATGTACCAGCTTTCATTCATGGATTCAGTTCCTGAATATGCGGCAGTAAACGAAAGCGTTGAACTGGCCAAGAAATACTGTAGGAGCAAATCCGGACTGGTTAACAAGGTTCTGAAGGAGTTTAAGAAGAACAGACAGACAATGGAACTTCCTTCAAGAGAGGACGACGAGATCAGATATCTGTCGGTGAAGTATTCATACGCACCATGGATCATCGAACTGTGGCTCAAGTATTACAGTGATGAATTCGTTGAGAAGCTGCTGGCAGCAGGAAACGAAAAGCCACCTCTCACAATCAGAATGAACTGGCTGAAGGTGAGGAAGGAAGATCTGATGAAGGCTCTACGCGATAGAGGCTATGAGGCAGAGGACGGCAGGATTTGCCAGAATGCTATTAATGTTAAGGGCACAGGCATTCTGGAGTCAGAACTTTACAAACATGGTCTGTTCACACCACAGGACGAAAGTTCAATGCTGGTTGCCGAGAAGCTTAACCCTAAACAGGGTGACATAGTAATGGATGTATGTGCAGCTCCTGGTGGCAAGACAACAGCCATTGCAGAAAGAATGAACAACACAGGTAAGATTTATGCATCTGACATTTACCGCAGAAAACTTGATGTGGTTGATGCAGCAGCAGAACGCCTGGGAATTACAAATATTGAGACAAGAAGCTGGGATGCAACCAGAGTTGACTCAACCATGATCAGGAAGGCTGACAGAGTACTGGTGGACGCACCTTGCTCAGGGCTGGGAGTTGTAAGAAGAAAGCCTGAAATAAAATACAAGGAGCACACCGATGAAATGACATTGCTGCCAAGCAAGCAGCATGCAATACTGTCAGCATCATCAGCGTATGTTAAGCCTGGCGGAACACTGGTGTACAGCACATGCACAATCAATCCGGAAGAAAACGAACAGGTTGTCGCCAACTTCCTGAAGAAGCATGGAGATTTTGAGAAGGTTGAAGATACACTTCTGCTTCCAAACGATAACGGTACAGACGGATTTTATATCTGTGTGATGAAGAAAGACATGCCGGAATAGGCCGGCGGACAAAAGGAGAAAAACAAATCTATGCTGCAAATTGGATTCAAATGCAACAGAGGAGTTGTCAGAAAGAATAACGAGGATGCATGCTTCGTTATTCCAAACAAAGACGTATACATAGTGGCCGACGGAGTTGGCGGAAACAATTCAGGCGAGATAGCAAGCGGAACAGCAGTTGAAGAACTGGCTGCATACGTTAAGTCAGGAGACCTGGACAGCTGCAACACTCCGGAAGAAATCTTCGGATTCTTCACAGCTGCTGTGGATATAGCGAACAGCAAGGTCTTCGAAATCAGCAAGACTGATCCCACCTGCAGGGGAATGGCTACCACAATGGTTATGACATATATCCATGAAGGAGCCGCATACCTGACAAACATCGGAGATAGCAGAGCGTACCTGTTCAGAAACGGCAAACTCAAACGCATAACTAAAGACCACACATACGTTAATGAACTTATAGATAAAGGCGTAATTACAGAGAAGGAAGCCGAGACTCACAGTCAGAAGAATGTGATAACCAAGGCACTGGGCGCCGAACCTGAGGTTGAACCTGACTTCTACAGGGTAGGTCTGGCAGAGGGAGATATCATGGTCCTCTGCTCGGACGGACTATACGGAGAAGTAGGCGAAGACAGGATGCAGGATATGCTGAAGATGGCAGCCTCAAGCGGCATGAAGATGAACGATCTTTGTGCAGATTTCGTGGATGAGGCAATCCTGGCAGGCGGAAGAGATAACATTACAGTAATTGCGATAAGAATATAAATTCGGAGGAAAAAAGTTATGGCAAAGGTCCTGGCAAACAGATACGAGCTGTTCGAGAGAGTCGGCGAAGGTGGAATGTCCGTGGTTTACAAAGCCAAGGATAAGCTTCTCAACAGATTTGTGGCAATTAAAATTCTAAAGCCAGAATTCATAAACGATCAGAAATTCATAGAGAGTTTCAGAAGGGAGTCTCAGAATGCTGCAAGCATGACCCATCCTAACATCGTTAACATCTACGATGTAGGCAGAGAAGGAAACATTCATTATATCGTAATGGAGCTTATTGAAGGTCGTGCATTAAGTGACATTATCAGGGATCAGGGTCCAATGTCCTATCCTAAGGTAATAACACTTTCCAAGCAGATAGCGGCAGCTCTGGCATTTGCCCACAAGAGCCACATCATTCACAGAGATGTTAAACCGCACAACGTAATGATTACACCAAACGGTACTGCGAAGATTACAGACTTCGGTATCGCAAAGGCAGTCAATGCGGCAACAATTGTAGACAACACTGATGGCATAGTTGGCTCAGTTCACTACTTCTCACCTGAACAGGCAAGAGGCGGATACGTGGACGAAAAATCAGACATATATTCACTGGGAATCGTAATGTACGAAATGCTTACAGGACAGGTTCCGTTTGACGGGGATAACCCTGTAAACATTGCTCTTCAGCATATCAACAGCGAAATGACTCCACCATCACAGCTGGTGGCAGGAGTTCCACCTGCACTGGAGCACATCATCATGAAGTGCTGTGACAAGTATCCGGTAAACAGATACGCATCAGCAGATGATCTGATTCAGGCACTTAACAATCTGGAGTTTGTTGGAAGCGTTGTTGGAGATTCAGTCCTCATGGGTGGCACAGGAGCAGGTGCAGCAGTGCAGACGGCACCAAGATCAGAGCAGCCAAGAGGTCCGATCGCAGAAACAGACTACGATGACGGTGAAGAGCATGTAGAGGAATACAACGAGAACACTCGCAAAGGCAAGAGCAAGAACAAGAAAAAGAAGAAACTTATCATGATTATTGCAATTGCTGCAGCGGTTATTATAGCAGCTCTGGCCTGCATATTCATTTTTGGCGGCGGCGAAGATATTGAAGCACCTGACTTCACCGGAATGACGCTTCAGGAAGCTGAAACATTCGCAGCAGAAAATGACATCAAGGTTAAGCTGGGTGATGAGGTTATCAGCGAAACAGTTGACAAGGGTCTGATCGTATCCCAGGATCCTGAGGCAGGACAGATCATCAAGACGGGCAGCACCGTAACAGTTAACGTTTCCAAGGGACTCGGAGACGGAAGTGTACCTGACCTGACAGGCAAGATGAAGGATGAACTTTCAGATTACCTTAAGGCGGCAGGGTTCAAGCTAGGTGCGGTTACCACCGAAGCAAGTGACAAGCCTGAAGGAACAGTGCTGTCACAGAATCCTAAGGCCGGATCAGAGGTTGAAAAGGGAACAGCAATCGATGTTGTTGTCAGCGACGGATCAAAGGCCAAGGGACAGGTTCCTTACATGGTAGGCAAATCACTTTCAGAGGCACAGGCTGCTCTGGCAGCAGCTAACCTGACCTGCGGCAGTGTAAGTTATGATTACAGTTCGACATATTCAGAAGGCGAAGTAATGTGGCAGCAGTATGATGCAGGAGCACAGCTTTCAAAGGGAACAGCAGTTAAGCTTAGAGTCAGCAAGGGACCTAAGCCAACAGAACCTCCTACTACTTCTCAGACAACACCAACACAGCCTTCAGAATAAGTGACTGAAAGAGGTTTATTATTTGAGAGGAACAATCATTAAAGGAATCGCCGGATTTTATTATGTGAAATCCGGTGAAACTGTATATAGATGCAAGGCCAGAGGAGTCTTCAAAGAGCGTGGAATCAAGCCGGCAGTAGGTGATCAGGTGGAAATGGAGGTCATCGAAGATAACGATGACAGCTGGATTACGGAAATTCTGCCAAGAAAAAATGATTTCATTCGTCCTTTTGTTGCCAATGTGGACTGTTTTATAATCGTCACGGCGGTAACAAAACCTGCACCTGTTCTCAAGACCCTGGACAGATTTCTTGTTATGGCTGAGAAGGCCGGTACGGATATAGTTCTGTGCATTAACAAGTGCGATCTGGCGGATGAGAAAGGAAAGAGCGGAGCCAGAAAGGCTGCAGCAACTCTCAGGGCCCTGAAGGAAACCTATGGGAAGATTTATCCTGTGGTATGCATGAATCCTGAAGCCGACGATGAGATGGCCAGGCTCATGGAGCTTATTGAGGGCAAACATGCAGCTCTGGCAGGAGCCTCAGGTGTGGGTAAATCCACAATACTGAACCGACTGATTCCACAGGCAATGATGGAAACGGGAAGCATCAGTGAGAAGTCCCAGAGAGGCAGGCATACAACAAGGCACAGCGAACTTTTCGCAGTGGACAACAAGGGAACAATGATATTTGACACTCCGGGATTCACATCCTTTGAGATACTGGATGCGGATGAGGAGGAACTGCAGTTTTTTTATCCGGAAATCGGAAAGTATGCAGGCAAGTGCAGATACGACAACTGCAGACATCTGGCAGAGCCGGAGTGTGCAGTGAAGGCGGCACTTGAAGCGGGAGAGATTGCACAAAGCAGATACGAATCATACAAATCACAGATGGAGGAACTAAGAAAATGAGAAAACTGTCACCATCAATTTTATCAGCAGATTTCGGGATACTGGCAGAAGATGTTGCAGCAATCGAGAAGGGTGGAGCAGACCTGATTCATGTTGACGTTATGGACGGACATTTCGTTCCTAACATTTCATTTGGGGCACCGGTTATGAAAAGCCTCACAGGCAAAACCGGACTTCCCTTTGATGTGCATCTGATGATCGAAAATCCTGACAATTATCTTGAGGATTTCGTAACACCACAGACTGAATACATTACAGTTCATGAAGAGGCATGCACTCATCTGAACAGAACAATTCAGCACATCAAGTCACTGGGACTTAAGGCAGGAGTATCAATCAACCCTGCAACATCACTTTCAACTCTGGACTACATTCTGGAAGACGTGGACATGGTGCTGCTCATGTCAGTTAATCCGGGATTCGGAGGACAGAAGTTCATTCCGTCAGTTCTGGAAAAGGCAAAGGAACTTGCAGACATCAAGAAGGTTGGAGGATTCAACTTTGAAATAGAAATCGACGGCGGAGCCACACTGGATAATGTTCAGGAAATCATCGATGCAGGTGTGGAAATCGTGGTTGCAGGTTCAGCGATATTCAAGGCTAGTGATATCACTGAAACTACTAGGAAATTCAAGGAAATACTGGAGAGATAAAGATGAGAATAATTTTAGATGGTATGGGTGGCGACAATGCGCCGGCCGAAATAGTAAAGGGAGCAGTACAGGCAGCAGCGGAAATCAGTGACGATATTATTATCGTTGGTGATCCCGGAGCAATCACCGCTGAGCTGGAAGCAAACGGTTACAAGGGTGATCAGATCAGCATCAGGCCTGCCATGGACGTGATTACAATGCACGACAGCCCTGTAAAGGCAATCAGAAGAAAGACAGATTCTTCAATGGTTGTGGGTCTTAACATGCTGAAGGACGGAGAAGGTGACATGCTGGTTTCAGCAGGAAACACCGGAGCCCTTATTGTGGGAGCAAGACTCATTCTGGGAAGAATCAGGGGAATAGACAGACCGGCTCTGGCAAGCATCTATCCTGACATGACCGGTGGAGAACCGGGCATGCTGGTTGACGCAGGAGCAAGCTCAGAATCGAAGGCCAGAAACCTTGTGGAATATGCCATTATGGGAAGCACATTTGTTGAGAAGGTATGGGGAAGAGAAAACCCTAGAGTTGGTCTTGTAAATCTGGGAGCAGAAGAAAGCAAGGGAACAAGCGTAACAAAGGATGCCTATCAGATGCTGGCAAACTCACACATGAATTTCGTTGGCAACGTTGAGGGCAGAGATGTTCCGAAGGGAGTCTGCGATGTCATCGTCTGTGACGGCTTCACAGGAAACGTTATTCTCAAGCTTACGGAAGGCGTTTCAATGAGCATCTTCAAGCTGGTTAAGAACGCGCTGAAGTCAAACCTGAAGAGCCTGGTTGGAGGTGCACTGGTTAAGTCAAACCTGACAAAGCTCAAGGAGGAATTCGACTACGAGGAATTCGGCGGTGCACCGGTTCTGGGTGTAAACGCACCGGTTATCAAGATGCATGGCTCCTCAAATGCAAAGGCAGTAAAGAGCGCCATCCTAAGAGGCACTCCATATGCCAGGGAGAACGTTGTTGAAATCATCGGCCGGGAGCTGCTGGAAATAGAAGAATATATTGAAGAAGAGGAAGACTGATTTTGCAGGAATTTCAGAACAGAATCGGATACAGATTTAAAAACGAAAAGCTCCTGGAAACAGCCCTGACTCACAGCTCATTTTCCAGAGAAAAAGGAGCCGGCATAGAATATAACGAGAGACTTGAGTTTCTGGGAGACGCATTCTTCGATGCGGTAATCGGAGAGGAACTGTTCAGGATTTTTCCCGATCAGGAAGAGGGCTTCCTATCCAGAACAAGAGCATCGCTGGTATGTGAGAGGTCGCTGGTGAAGGTGGCAAGAAAAGTTGAACTGGGCAGTCTGCTTTTGCTTGGCCACGGGGAAGAGAAAACCGGCGGCAGAGAGAGAGACTCCATTCTGGCAGATGCCATGGAAGCGGTTATAGGTGCCATATTCCTTGACGGAGGATACGAGGCTGTCAGGGAGACGGTGCTGAAGCTTTTTGCTGGGGCCATTTCTGATGCAAAGGCAGGAAAGTTTGTTGTGCAGGATTATAAGACTGCCCTGCAGGAGGTTTTGCAGGCGGAAGGGAAAACACTGGACAAGGTAAAATATGTGGACGCAGGAGCTGAGGGCCCTGACCACGATAAGACATTTACTGTAAGGCTTGAGATTGAGGGTGAGCCTGCAGCAGAGGGTAAGGGAAAGAGCAAGAAACAGGCTCAGCAGGCAGCTGCTGAGGTGGTCCTGAAGAGGAGACAAGATGCTATTTAAGAAAATCGAAATGCACGGGTTCAAGTCATTTGCTGAACCGATTACAATCGAATTTAACGAAGGCCTTACAGGTATCGTAGGACCTAACGGAAGTGGTAAGAGTAACATTTCTGATGCCATCAGATGGGTACTGGGAGAACAGAGCCCTAAGATGCTTCGTGGTGGTAAGATGGAGGAAGTTATCTTTAACGGAACTGCAACCAGAAAATCCAGAGGCATGGCTGAGGTTACTCTGGTAATCGACAACAGTGACGAGAGCCTTCCGATAGATTACAAGGAAGTAGCAATCACCAGAAGAATGTACAGATCCGGTGAAAGCGAATACCACATTAACGGCAACCAGTGCCGTCTCCGTGATATCCGTGAACTGATTATGGATACAGGTATCGGTGTTGACGGATATTCCCTTATCGGACAGGGAAAGATTTCTGACATAATAAGCAATAAGACAGAATCAAGAAGAGAGATCTTCGAAGAGGCTGCAGGTATCGTTGCATACAGAACCAAGAAGGCTGAAGCTGAAAGAAAGCTGGCTTCCACCACACAGAACATGGACAGAGTTCAGGACATCATCGGTGAAATCGAAAGCCGTATCGACGGACTTCGGGAGGACAGCGCCAAGGCAAAGGAATTTTTGGAACTGAGAGAGCAGCACAAGAAACTGGAAATCAACATCATTCTGAAGAATGTTGAGAGCCTTGAAAACAAGCAGTCGTATGCGGAAGAAGATCTGAGAAACATCACATACAATCTGGACAAGCTTAAGGCTGAGAAGGAAGAGCTGGATAAGGTTATTGCTGAGGCAAACAGCAAGAACGAAACTCTGGAAGCCATTTCAGTTGAAGCCAGAGAAGCCCTCATTACAGCCATTGACGATCTGAACGTGGTTGTAAACAAGGGTGAAGTTGACAGAGAAAGACTGGCAGCAATTAAGAGTAACCTGAGCAGATTCAGTGAAGAAATCAAAACTCTGGAAGAAAAGAAGGAAAGAGAACTAGCCAATGCCGAAGGCTTTCTTGAGCAGAAGAGACAGATGGATGCCGAGGCTGAGGCTGCACAGAACGCACTTCAGGAAAAGGTTGCAGAGTACAATGCTCTTACGGATTCAATGACAAAAATTTCTGAAGAAGCTGATGCATACAGAAACGACATCTTCCGTCTTTCATCAGAAATCAATGCGGGCAAGTCAGAAATTGCAAGCATGCAGATGCTTCAGGAAACCCTGGCAAAGAGAGCTCAGGAGCTTACAGCAGAAAAGGAATCCGGAGAGTATAACAACAAGGAAACTCTAGATGGACTTAATGCTGCAAAGAGAGAAAGACAGAAAATCTCTGAAGACATTGAATCAAAGAAGCAGGCAGAGGCGGAGGCAAGAAAACAGTTCGAGGCTGATCAGGCCGAAGAAAGAACTCTGGCAAAATCAACTGAAGAGCTCCGTATCGCCCTGGGAAGAATGTCCGCCAGGAAGAGAACCATCGAAGAGATGGAATCAAACTACGAAGGATATAACTATGCTGTAAAGCATGTGATGAAATCCGGAATGCGTGGAATCCACGGCGTTGTTGCTGAGCTGATTCAGGTTCCGGAAGGATATGAAACTGCAATCGAAACGGCACTGGGACAATCACTGCAGAACATTGTCTGCGATGACGACAACAGTGCCAAGTCAGCAATCAGATCCCTGAAAGAAAACAAGGCAGGCCGCATGACATTCCTGCCACTGGCTTCAATCAGAGGAAGGGAGAAGCCTGACGCAATGATCAAAAACGAACCAGGCGTTGTTGGTTTTGCACCGGAAGTAATCAGGTACGACAGCAAATACAATCAGGTGGTAAGCTACCTGCTGGGAAAGGTTGTACTGGTTGAGAACATGGATGCAGCCATCAGACTCTCAAAGAAGGAAAGAGGCATTCTGGTTGTTACACTGGACGGTGAAATCATCAACGAACGTGGAGCCATCACCGGTGGTAAGTTCAAGAACAAGAGCGCCAATATTCTTGACAGAAAAGCTGAACTGGCTCAGCTGGGAAGAAACATTAACGAGCAGACCAGACAGCAGCAGACAGATGCAGACAGACTGGAAGCTCTCAGAAATGAGATCAGAAGCTACTCGGAAAAGATGGGCACTCTGGATGGAGAAATCCGTGCAGCAGAACATGCTCTTATCATAAAAGATAATGAAATCGGTATCGCTGAAACAGCTCTCATGGATCTGAGAAATACCGGTGACAAGGTTGACAGAGAACTGGAAAATATCAAGGCTGAGCAGGAAAACTCCGAAGCCATGATTGAAAAGATCAGGATTTCAATTGACGAGAAGCAGGCTGCAATTGCAGAAGCTGAAGCTGCATGTGAAGCCAAGATGGCTGAACACGACGGAAGAAAGTCAGAGTTCGATGCACTGAGCGAAGAGATTACAAATGCCAGAATCATTGTCACATCATGTGACGACAGAAAGGCTCATGCAGATGACCTGGTTGGCAGAATCAACAGAGCAATCGGAGAAATCGATGCTGATATCCTGAGACATCAGGAAGAAATGAAGGCCCTGGAAGAAGAAAAACTCACCCTTACGGGAGATGCCGATGTTGATCTGAAGATTCAGGAACACGAAACAATCAAGAAGGATGCGGAGGAACATCTGCAGGCTGTAACAGAAGAGAAATCGGCTCTGACCACGAAACTGGCAAGAATGAATGCAGATAAGGAAGAACTGGCTCAGAAGATTCAGGGATTCCAGGATCAGAAATACGATCTGGATGTGCGTAAAGCCAAGAATGACACTCAGCTGGAAACATATAAGGAAAAGCTCTGGGAGGACTTCGAAGTATCCTATGTACAGGCCATGGAATTCAAGGCCGAAGACTTTGTTCTCTCAAGGGCAGTTAAGGAAAACAGACAGATTAAGAACCGCATAAAGGAACTGGGTGAGGTTAACGTTGGTGCCATTGAAGAATATGCTTCAGTAAGCGAGCGTTACGAATTCCTCACTGGCGAACGTGCGGATGTTCAGAAAGCAATGGACGACCTGAACAAGATCATTTCTGAAATGGACAAGACCATCAGAATCAGGTTCAAGGAAAGCTTCGACCAGATCGTTGTGAACTTCGAACAGCAGTTCCAGGATCTGTTTGGAGGCGGGCATGCCGAACTGCGGCTGTCCGACGAGCAGAATCCTCTGGAGGCTAACATCGATATCGTTGCACAGCCTCCTGGAAAGAAGCTGCAGAACATCAACCTGCTGTCAGGTGGTGAAAAAACACTGACAGCTATCGCCCTGATGTTTGCGGTACTGCAGGCCAAGCCAACACCGTTCTGTATTCTGGACGAGGTTGAGGCGGCACTGGACGATGCTAACATCGACAGATTTATTCACTGTCTCAGACAGTTCAACGACATTCAGTTCACACTGGTTACCCACCAGAAGGCAACCATGGAGCATGCGGATGTGCTGTACGGTGTAACCATGCCGGAGAAGGGTGTGTCAAAAGTATTGTCATTATCACTGGAAGACGATCTGTCTGAATACAATGGTTAGTTAAGTACTCCGCCAACTTGTCCTCGCTTCGCTGTGGAGGTTGGCTTCGTACTGAACATAACCATTGATTAAGGAGATATACATGTTAAAAGAAAAGAAAGGCTTTTTTGGGAGATTAGGTGAGAGGCTGAACGATGTGATAATGATGAATCCAACCATCGATGAGGATTTCTTCGATGAGCTGGAGGAGATTCTGATCACATCGGACATCGGCATGGAAACAACCATGAAGGTTGTTGATACTCTCAGAACAGAGGTTAAAGCAAATAACATGACTAAGCCTGAGGTTATCAAAATCAGACTTAGCAAGATTATAGCAGATACAATTAATAAGGGAGAAGCCCAGAAGCTTTGTGGTGATTATCCGCTGGTTATTCTGATGATTGGAATCAACGGCGGAGGCAAGACCACTTCCATCGGGAAGATTGCTCACAAGCTGAAGAAGGAAGGCCACACTGTAATGCTGGCAGCCGCAGATACATTCAGAGCTGCAGCAAGCGAACAGCTCTGCATCTGGGGAGAAAGAGTTGGAGTTAATGTTATCAAGCATGCTGAGGGAGCAGATCCGTCAGCTGTAATATATGATGCCATTCAGTCCGCCAAGGCAAAGGGCATGGACGTGCTCATCTGCGACACAGCAGGAAGACTTCAGAACAAGAAGAACCTGATGGATGAACTGAACAAGATGAACAAGGTTATTTCAAGGGAGTGGCCTGAAGCGGCAAGAGAGAATCTGCTGGTACTGGATGCCACCACAGGCAAGAATGCGGTTTCGCAGGTTGAGGAATTCGGCGACGTTGCTGACATAACCGGAATCGTACTTACAAAACTTGATGGAACAGCAAAGGGCGGAATTGTTCTCACCATTGCTGACGAATATGATAAGCCAATCAAGTTTGTGGGCCTTGGAGAGGGCATTGAAGATTTAAAAGAATTTGATCCTATGGATTTTGCGAAGGGAATACTGGAATAAATGAGCTTACCACTTGTAGCCGTAGTCGGCCGCCCGAACGTGGGCAAATCCACATTTTTTAATAAGGTGGTTGGACGCCGTGTATCAATTGTTGAGGATACACCAGGCGTAACCAGAGACAGAATTTACGCTGAAGCTGAATGGTCAGGCGTGCATTTTGCGTTGATTGATACCGGTGGTATCGAGCCTGACAGCAAGGACATTATCCTGGCGCAGATGCGTGAGCAGGCGGAGATGGCCATCGATACTTCTGATGTGATTCTGTTCATGGTTGACGGCAAGGATGGTCTGACTGCAGCTGACAGAGAGGTTGGCGAGATGCTCATGAAGACAGGCAAGAAGGTTGTGCTGGCTGTAAACAAGATGGACAAACCTGAACTTCCTGTGGACTTCTACGACTTCTATGAACTGGGTCTGGGAGAACCTATTCCTATTTCTTCAGCAAATATGCTGAACCTGGGAGATCTGCTGGATGAGATAATTGACAGCTTCCCTGAAGGTGCCGGCCTGGAGGAAGATGACTCAATCAAGATTGCAATGATAGGCAAGCCTAATGTGGGCAAGTCTTCACTTATTAACAAGCTTCTGGGAGAGAACCGCGTTATCGTTTCACCGATTGCGGGAACCACCAGAGATTCAATCGATACACCTTTCGTTCACGACGGTGAAGAGTATACTCTCATAGATACTGCGGGAATCAGACGCAAAAGCAAGGTCAACGAGGACATTGAAAAGTTCAGCGTTATTCGTGCAGTTGCCGCAGTTGAAAGATGCGACGTATGTATGCTGATGATTGATGCCACAGAGGGTGTTACCGAGCAGGACAAGAAGATTGCAGGTATAGCTCATGAAGCGGGCAAGGGAATCGTAATTGTTGTAAACAAGTGGGACCTGGTTGAGAAGGAAACCAACACAATGAGAGATTTCAGGGAAGAGGTCAAGAGAGAACTTGGCTTTATGTCCTATGCCCCTTGTATCTTCATTTCAGCCCTTACAGGACAGCGTGTGGGACAGGTTATCGACATGGCCAGGTACGTTGCCGAAAACCGCGCAATGAGAGTTCCTACAGGCAAGCTGAATACAATCATCACAGATGCAACAATGATGAAGCAGCCGCCTTCAGACAAGGGCAAGAGACTGAAGATTTACTATGTGACACAGGTTGGAATCAAGCCACCACTGTTCTCATTCAAGATAAACTCAAGACCACTGATGCACTTCTCATATTCAAGATATCTTGAGAACCAGATCAGAGAGGCATTCGGATTTGAAGGAACATCACTGAAGTTCGTATTCAGAGAAAAAGGCGAGAAGGAGGAGGAATTCATATGAGTCAGATTGTTATGGCCGGAATATGCGGCGTAGCTGCATATTTTATCGGCAATATTTCCCCCTCAACAATCCTTGCGAAAAGACAGGGAATAGATATCAAGAGCGAGGGGAGCGGCAACGCCGGAACCACAAACGCACTTCGTGTTATGGGCAAAAAAGCCGGTGCCGTTACATGCATTGTTGATATATTAAAAGGTCTGGTAGCGGTACTGATTGGTACGATTTTAGCGGGAAGCATGGGTGCGTCCATATGCGGACTTATGGTTTTTCTTGGACATGTATGGCCCGCTATATATAAATTCAAAGGCGGTAAAGGAGTAGCCACCACATTTGGTTCGGTGCTGGGAATAAGCCCTCTGGCAGGACTTGTCGCACTTCTGATAGTTGCAATAGGTGTGTTCACATCAAAGCGAATGTCAGTAGGATCAATAATAGGTGCAGCCACACTGCCTTTGGTGATGCTGTTTTTCAGGCCATGGTATGTATGGGTATCAGTAATAATTGCTGTTGTTGTAATAGTACAGCACAGAGCAAATATATCAAGGCTGATTAAAGGAGAAGAGCCTGTAATGGGCATTTTCAAACAGCCGGAAGACAAAGAAGAATCAGAAGATAGAACACCGGAGGAGAAAGCATAATGAAGACTGTAGGAGTAATAGGTGCAGGCAGCTGGGGAACAGCTCTGGCGACGGTTATTGCAGACAAAGGAAATAAAATCAGAATATATGATGTGGATGAGAAACATCTTAAATCCATGGAAAAATATCGTGAGAATATAAACTATCTTCCCGGGGTGCAGCTCAGCGACAATATTAAAATCGTGTACTCAAGTGAAGAGGCATGTACTGGAGCAGATGTGGTTCTGTTTTCAGCACCGGCACAGCACTTCAGAAGTGCACTTATGGCTGCTCTTGAATATCTTCCTGATGATGCCTTCTTTATTAATGTGGCTAAGGGAATTGAAAAGGGGACTCACAAGAGAATGTCAGAAATTGCAACGGAAGTCTTTGAAGAACTGGGAACTCCGGAAAAGATGGATAGATATGTTGTTCTTTCAGGTCCTTCCCATGCAGAGGAAGTTGGTCGCAGGCTGCCTACAACAGTTGCAACAGCATCCAGATGCATTGAGTCCGCAGAGGCAATACAGGATCTGTTTATGACCGACAGGTTCAGAGTTTATACAAGTGACGATGTTACAGGTGTAGAACTTGGTGGTGCCCTTAAAAACATTATTGCATTAGGAGCCGGAATCTCAGACGGAATGGGTTTTGGAGATAATGCAAAGGCAGCTCTGATGACAAGAGGTCTTGCAGAGATTACAAGGCTGGGAATCAAACTGGGTGCGAAGCCTGAAACTTTTGCAGGTCTAACAGGAACAGGAGATCTTATTGTAACATGCACAAGTATGCATTCAAGAAATCGCCGCTGCGGAATAATGATAGGTGAAGGAATGTCTCCTGAAGAAGCTGTAGAAAAAGTCGGCATGGTTGTAGAAGGAATGCATACAGCTGAAGCGGCATACGAACTGGCAAAAATGTCTGGTGTAGAAATGCCTATCACTGATGCAATATATAATGTGACTAATGGAAATATAAAAGCATCACATGCAGTTGAAGCACTTATGGAAAGAAGAAAAAAAGCCGAATTCTAAGGAAAAGAAACTGTGAAAAAAGAATGATATGTGAAAGGGACAGCTTTAAGTATGCTGTCCCTCGTTTTTATCTTACATGCTTAACATATAGCCCGTGTTTATTGCAATAGTAGAAAATATCTTTTATTAGTCTCCGCTTAAAGCGGGCTTCGGCATTACCCTCAGGATAAAGTTTTATTAATTCGATCCGGTCGCCGGCACTGGCAGCTATAAAAGAAATATAATGATCCTTTGTCATCGGATGATCAATACTTACATAGTATTCATCTTCAACTGATTCAATATTAAGCGGGAAAAGACAGTTTTCTCCAGACTCTTCAGCATCAAGAGGCGGGAGAGTGATTCCGCAGCAGCTGATAACTGCATTTCCTGCGGCAATTACAACATTTCCACATATAGGGCAGACATATATTCTGGATCGAAGCATATTGTACGATCTGTTTGTATTTGTAATACTTTCTCCGGAAAGCAATTCTATTGCAGAAAGACCGAGAGCTTTTGCCAGTGGATCAATGAGTGTTATATCCGGATAGCTCCTGCCGGTTTCCCATTTGGAAACGGCTTTGTCGCTAACCATTAACTTTCGTGCGAGTTCGGCTTGGGTCATTTTTTTCGCTTCCCGGTATTTTCTTATCATATTTCCTGTTACATATTGGTTCATAGTATAAATCCCTTTCGTTATTGATTTTTTATCTGAAAAAAACGAATTTCACATGAATAATTTCTCTCATACCGATAATACTACTATTGCTTCTGCAGGAAAACCTACCGACAGTAGAATTTGGTATCGATATACGTGAAGAATATGGTACAATTGTAGGCATGATGAATACTAAAACTTACAGAATAATTACTTTTGGTTGTCAGATGAATGAACATGACTCGGAGGTTATTTCCGGCATGCTTTCTCAGCGCGGCTATATAGAATTTGCTGAGCACGCGGGAGAAAAAGAATCAGGCAATAATCCGGATATTATAATAATTAACACCTGCAGCATTCGCGAGAATGCTGATAAACGTTTTTTTGGCACTCTTGGACAGCTGAAAAAAATCAAACTCAGAAATCCTGAGTTCACTGTCTGCGTATGCGGATGCATGATGCAGCAGGAGCATATTACTAAGAAGCTTCGTCAGAGCTATCCATTCGTAGATGTAATATTCGGAACCCACAACATTCATGAATTTCCTGATATGCTTGAACAGCTGTTTGAAAGTCGCGGAAATTCCGCAGACAGAACCCGTGTTTCTTCGGTTTAAAAACAGCCGGCTCAGATTAGGAGTTCCAAGGATATCAGGGTTGAAAAAATATATGAAGACAGAGAGGAAATGCCTGAGGGCCTTCCGGCAAGAAGAATGTTTGGACACAAGAGCTTTGTAAACATAATGTATGGATGCAACAACTTCTGCACTTACTGTATCGTGCCGTATACAAGAGGAAGAGAAAAGAGCAGAGTGCCCGAGAATATTATTGACGAGGTTAGGAATCTTGTGGCTGACGGTGTGAAAGAGGTTACGCTGCTGGGCCAGAATGTTAACTCATACAGAGGCATGAGCCTTGAAGGCAAAGAGTGGGATTTCACAGATCTCATCTGGAGTCTTGCAGGAATAGAAGGACTTGATAGAATCAGATTCATGACCTCTCATCCAAAGGATCTTTCTGATAAACTCATTGATGCTTTTGCACGATGCGATAAACTCTGTAATTATATACACCTTCCTGTTCAGTCAGGATCAAGCTCAGTGCTGAAACGAATGAACAGAAAGTACGACCGTGAGCGCTATCTGGAACTTGTAAGAAAGATTCGCGAAGCGGTACCGGGAATCGCAATCAGTACGGATATAATAGTAGGCTTCCCTGGAGAAACCGAGGAAGAGTTTGAAGAGACACTTGCCCTGGCCAAGGAAGTACAGTACGATTCCGCATTTACATTCCTTTATTCACCGCGAAAGGGAACTCCTGCGGCAGAGTATGAGGATCAGATCCCGGAAACAGTTAAACATGAACGCTTCAATCGTCTCGTGGATATCATGAACGAGGGAAGCAAAAGCAGGAACGCCGCTTATGTGGGAAGAATCTGCAAAGTGCTGGTTGACGGGCCTGATAAGAAGGAGATGGGAATTCTTAACGGCAGAACTGAGGAATTTAAACTGGTGGATTTCGAAGGATCTGAGGAACTTATAGGGCAGATTGTTGATGTTAAAATCACAGCATCAAACACATTCAGTCTGAGAGGCGAATTAGTAAATGACTGAGAATGTTAGAACCGAAAAAGAAATAAAGAAATTCAGAAGGGCGGCACTTATTGTTGTCCTTCTAACTTCGTTTACCATGTCTCTGATAGGAAGTGCACTTAACCTGTCAATACCTGCAATAGGAAGAGAATTTCAGGTTACAGCGGATACCGTGGGGTGGATGGTAACGGGGTTTCTTCTCTGTGTAGCAGCATTCAGTGTTCCCTTTGGCAGGCTTTCTGATATTACCTGCAGGAAGAATGTTCTTGTAACGGGAATGATTGTTTTTATCTGCACATGCGCAGGTGCTGTCTTTGCACTGAATTTTGCTATGCTGCTGGTATTCAGGATAGTGCAGGCAATAGGTGCAGCCATGGTGCTCTCCAGCAACACGCCAATTCTGATCAGCGCATACCCGCCTGAAAAGAAGGGTAAGGCTCTTGGCCTGGCAATAGGATCTGTTTACGTGGGACTTTCTGTAGGCCCTGTAATCGGGGGAGTGCTTAATCATCAGTTCGGATGGCGTTCCATATTTATTGCCGCCGGCAGTCTCATGATATTAACTCTCATTGTAGCAATAGCCAGACTTCCGCACATTGATTCAGAAGGCAAGGGCAAGATACAAATGGATCTGGGCGGAAGCGCATTGTTTGCCGCCTTCATTATCATGTTCATGCTGGGACTTTCGAAGATTGAATTCGGAATGATTCCAATAACAATGGTTATCATCGGGCTGGTTCTGGGAGGCATTTTCGTATATTACGAAATACATAAATCTAATCCGGTTCTGGATGTTCGCCTTTTCAAAAGCAACATTGGATATGCCCTGTCAAACATAGCTGCACTGCTGAACTATGCAGCCACATTTGCCATTGGATATCTGACTTCAATATACCTGCAGGTGGCACTGGGATATGATTCTCAGACAGCAGGAATTATCATGATCGCTCAGCCGCTGGTAATGGCGGTTCTCACACCGAAAATCGGCAGAATTTCAGACAAACGTTCACCATTTAAACTGTCTTCTCTAGGTATGGGATTCTGTGCTTTGGGAACACTGTTTTTCGTATTTGTAAGAACGGATACAAGCCTTGTATATATTGTGATCGCTCTTGTAATCACTGGTATTGGTTTTGCATTATTCTCATCGCCTAATACCAATGCGATACTGTCCTGCGTGGATCGAAAGGACTACGGAGTAGCCAATTCCGTTGTAAGCACCATGAGATCTGTTGGCCAGACTCTCAGCATGGTAATCGTTACTATAATTGTAACATTCATGATGCCGGGAGTAGAGCTGGCACAGACTGATCCGGAATCACTTGTTACGGTGATAAATACGGCATTTACAGTATTTGCAGCGATGTGTATTATCGGAATTTTCATTTCCCTGAAGAGAAAGAGTAGCGACAAATAGTCGCTATTTTTTTATTACTTGCATAAGCTCGGAAAAAGTGCAATAATTTATCAAATTAAATATGTATGACAAAAGGTATAGGGCATGAATATAAAGCAAATTGCAAAGCAGGCGGGGGTATCCGTTGCAACCGTTTCCAGAGTGCTGAATCACCCTGAAAATGTTGCGGTAAAAACCCGTGAAAAAATCCAGAAAATAATAGACGAGGAAGAGTACACACCGAACTGGTTTGCTCAGGGACTGAACTTTAACAAGACCAAAACCATAGGCCTTGTAATTCCCCATACCCTGAATTCCACATACATGGAAATCGCCAACGGCGTTGAGGAGGTTGCCAGACAGAAGGGCTACATCACATTCATGTGCAACATGGAGGGAGATCCGGAGCTGGAAAAGGAATATATCGACCAGCTTGTAAACCGTAAGGTTGACGGCATCATTCTTCTTTACTCTCTGGGCCTTGACGATGAATATACAGAGTGGATGGATGAACTGAACATGCCGGTTGTAACCATCGGCGAGAGCAAAATCAAGGCCGACTGGGATTCGGTTAAGGTTGACTGCAGAGCAGCCATGGCGGAAATGACAGCCCATATGCTGGAATGCGGTCACAGGAAGCTTGGAGTGCTCAGGGGAAGAGAGCCTGATGAGGAAACAAAGTACATGCTTCAGGGATACAGGAATGTTCTTAAGGCCAGCGGTGTACAAATTGAGGAAGAGATGATTCTGAGTGTGGAGAACACCATTGAAGATGGCTACATCGGAATGAAGAAAATGATAAACGGAATGCCTGAACTTCCGGATGCAATCATCGCCACCAGCGATGAGATAGCTTACGGTGCCATGGATGCCATCAAGGAGCTGGGACTGAAGATTCCGGAGGACATTGCCATTGCCGGATTCGGCAACGACAGAATGTCGGCGCTTATGGAACCGAAGCTTACAACGGTGGAGCTTCCATACAGAAAGATGGGCATCTACGGAGCCCGTGTTCTGTTTGACCATATTGACGAGAAACAGGAGCAGAAGAAGAAAAAGCATGTGGCAAGAAAGATCAAGCTGCAGGCCAAGAGCCGTATCCGCAAATC
>JAKSSH010000050.1 GCA_024403155.1 Clostridia bacterium
CTGATTTATGATCCGCGTGTAAAGTATGACGAAAATTATGAAGTGGTTCCCGCTCTGGCAGAAAGCTCGGAGTCAAATGACGAAGGAACAGAGTGGACATTCCATCTGACCGATGCCAAGTGGCACGATGGTGAAGAGTTCACTTCAGAAGACGTTAAATGTACATACGAACAGATGGCATCATCCTCTATGTACAGTATCTATCTTGAAGGCATAGACAAAGTAACATGTCCTGATAAAAAGACAGTAAAAATCACATGTACTGAACCAAAGGCAAATATGCTTCAGAATCCGACACCTATACTGCCGGCACACATCTGGGCTGACCTTGGGGATGAAGCGGCTGATTTTGCAAATGATGAAGCAATAGGAACAGGACCGTACAAGTTCGTATCACAGGATGATACAACAGTAAACCTTGAGGTGAATGAAGAATACTACGGCGAAAAGGCTAAGATTCCGGCATACACATTTATGGAATACAAGTCAGAAGATGGTCTGGCTTCAGCGCTTAAGGCCGGTGAAATTTCAGGAGCAACAAACCTGACAGCTACGCAGTATAAGGAACTGGAGAAGGAAGACGGTGTTGATGTTGTTTCCGGAAATGCCATTGGTTTCACACATGTTGGTTTCAACGTAAGTGATTCAAAGAAGAGCACAGGAAACCCTGCACTGAAGGAAAAGGTTGTAAGACAGGCAATTGAACTGTGTACAGATAAGGATGCAATTATTGCAAAGGCTTATGGCGGATTTGGAACTGCAGGAACCACAATGGTTAATGAAGGAGATAGATATCACTATACTCCTGAAGGAAACGAGTTAAGAAATTACGATCCGGATAGAGCAAATGCAATACTGGACGAAGCAGGATTCGTTGATACAGACGGAGACGGCATCAGAGAAGCAAACGGCAATAAGCTTGAGTTCAGTATCATCAGCATTTCAGACAACACACCTGAAGTTAAGGCAGCACAGATAATGAAGAAGGGCTGTAAGGAGGCAGGAATTGAACTGAACTGCGAAACAATGGATTCAGGAAAAATGTGGGACGAAGAATGGGTATTCAACTATGACATGGTTATCGACGGGTATGCAGGAGACGTTGACGCTTCTTGTATTTGCGGAATTATAAAGTCGGATTACTATGGAAGCGATGATAATACAAACGACTTCGGATATGTAAATCCTGCATACGACAAGCTGTTTGCAGAACAGGCAGCGCTTGTTGATGAGAATGCCAGAATCAGCAAGATGAAGGAACTGCAGAAGATGGCATATGAAGATTGCCCTATCATAGTTTTGGTATATGACAATTACATTCAGGCGGTAAGAACAGACACTGTTAAGGGCTTCAAGCAGATTCCTGACAGCGGAGCATTCTTCTTCAACAATACAAACATTAACTATGTAAATGCCGAAATGGCAACAGAATAATCCGTAAAAATGAGAGCGAAATACATAATCAAAAAATCAATATATGCCCTCATAACCATATTCCTGATTCTTGTTTTCAATTACTTCTTATTCAGAGTAATACCGGGAGATCCTTTGTCAGTGGTAATGAGAAATCCTAAGGCCACTGAAGCTGTTATCCAGAGAACCATTGAAATGTACGGTCTGGACAAGAGCTGGTATGAGCAGTTTTTCATATACCTGAAGGATCTGTTCCATGGAAACCTGGGAACATCCTTTGAATTCAAGAAACCGGTTCTTGAGGTAATAGGACCTAAGGTGCTGCCGACAGTAATACTGTTCGGAGCAGCTGAAATCCTGGCAATAATCGTGGGAATTCTCATGGGCATAGCATCAGCATGGAAGCGCGGAACAAAGCTGGATGTAACAATTCTGAGTGTATCCCTGCTTACATATTCCATGCCTATATTCTGGTTGGGAATGATACTTGTTGCATTCTTCGCAGTAAATCTGGGGTGGTTCCCTACGGGAGGCATTACCTCGCCGGGTGTTGCAATTATGGGCGGATGGGCCCATGCCAGTGATATGATCTGGCATGGTATTCTGCCGGTAATTACAATGGCGATTCTGATAATAGGAGAGTATGCTCTGACAATGAGAAACACCCTCATTGATGTACTGGGAGAAGACTATATAACTACTGCCAAAGCAAAAGGCTTCAGCAGTAACTATATTCTCAAAAAGCATGCTCTGCCAAATGCAATGCTTCCAATGGTAACAATTATTGCAATTAATCTGGGCTTTGTAATTGGAGGCGCGGTTCAGATTGAAACCGTTTTCTCCTGGCCGGGACTGGGCAATCTCATGTATGACGCTTTAGCTGCAAGAGATTATCCTGTGCTGCAGGGACTGTTCCTGCTAATAACCATATGCGTTGTAATTGCCAATTACATTGCAGACATAAGCTATTCCTATATTGACCCTCGGGTAAAAAACGAAGTTTAAGGGGGTGAACATATGAGTAGCGCAAAAGATGCAATAAGAAAGAAGAAATTCAAAGATTTCTGCAGCAGTGTATATCATAATAAGATGGCTTTCGCAGGTACAATAATCCTGGCCATATTTGTTCTGGTTGCCATATTCGGACCGATACTGGTTCCGTTTTCAACACTGGATTTCGGTGATAACACAGAAATCATGCAGCCTCCTAGTGCAGAGCACTGGCTGGGGACAGATGATATGGGAAGAGACGTTCTGGCATATCTGATGTCAGGAGCACGCATCTCCATGCTTTGTGGCGTCATGGCTACACTGATTTCCATGGTTTTGGGAACAGCAATCGGAATTGCTGCAGGATATTTCGGCAAAGGCACGGATAATATTCTTATGAGATTCACAGACTTCTTCCTGGTAATTCCATGGCTGCCTCTTTGCATGGTACTGGCAGCTGTATTGGGAACAAGTATCTGGAACATTATACTGGTTATAGGAATAACAAGCTGGCCGGGAACTGCCAGAGTGGTAAGAGCACAGACTCTTTCTATTCGTGAGAGACCTTTCGTTGAACGTACGGTCTCAATTGGAGCAGGCAGCTTCCACACAATGATTAAACACATAATGCCAAATGTATTTCCGCTCATATTTGCAAATACAGTACTGGTTGCAGCAGTTGCTATCACATCAGAAACCACACTTAGCTTCCTGGGACTTGGTGATTCTACAAGAGCAAGCTGGGGAATGATGCTGCATTATGCCTTCGAAAGCGGCGCAGCAAGTGTAGGTGCATGGTGGTATTACATTCCGCCTGGAATCTGCGTAGTACTGGTAATTCTGGCATTTACCCTTATGGGATATGCATTTGATGAAATTATGAATCCGAAGCTGAAAGAGAGGTAGAAATATGAAACTTCTTGAAGTAAAAAATCTAAAGACATATTTCACCATCAGTCAGGGAACGGTTAAGGCCGTAGACGGTATCAGCTTCGATCTTGATTATGGTGAAGCATTGGGACTGGTGGGAGAGTCAGGCTGTGGCAAAACCACCAGTGCCCTGAGCATAGCTCACATTCTGCCGAAGGAAGGGCAGATAGTGGATGGTGAGATCCTCCTGGAAGGAACGGATCTTGCCAAAATGGACGAGAAAGAAATAAACAAATACAGATGGAATGATGTTTCAATCTGTTTCCAGGGGGCAATGAATGCCCTGAACCCTGTAATGAAAATAGGGGACCAGATAGCTGAGGCAATTGTGCTTCACCAGGGTCTTTCAAAGGAAGATGCTCTGAAGAAAGCGGCTTCACTTCTTGAACTGGTTGACATTCCGGGAGAACGTATTAGCAATTATCCTCATGAATTTTCGGGAGGCATGAAACAAAGAGTCATGATTGCTATGGCACTGGCATGCGATCCTAAAATTATGATTGGTGATGAACCTACCACGGCTCTCGATGTAATGGTGCAGGCTCAGATTCTTAACCTGATTGAGAAGCTGAGACGTGAGTTTAATATGGGATTCATTCTCATTACTCACGACCTGTCAATCCTGGCAGAAACCTGCGACAAGATTGCCGTAATGTATGCGGGAAAGATAGTTGAAATCGCAAAAGCAAAAGACATTTTCGAGAACACTCTTCACCCTTATACGGACATGCTGATAAAGTGTTTCCCAGATATAACAAAGGGAAAGGTAATGCCTGAAGGAATTCCGGGGGCCCCGCCGAACATGCTGGAACTTCCTCCTGGTTGTGCTTTTGCGCCAAGGTGCAAGTACGCCTGTGATAGATGCAGGCAGGAGGTACCGGAACCCCAGGAAGTGGGAGAAGGACATTTTGTAAGCTGTCATAACTGGGAGGTAATCGCTAATGGCTAAGATTTTTGAAGTGGAAAATCTGAAGGTTCATTTCAAGATTAAGGGCACCTTCGGAAGCAGTAAAAAAACAGTAAAGGCTGTTGATGGCGTTTCCTTCTCTATTGACGAGGGCGAAGTGCTTTCTCTTGTGGGAGAGTCCGGAAGCGGTAAAACCACCACGGGAAAGGCATTGCTGCAGCTGGTTCCATACACTTGCGACAAAATGCTGTTTAAGGGAGAAGAAATTGATAAGTCAAAGGCCGGGCTGAAGAAGTTCAGACAGAAGGCGCAGATGATTTATCAGGATCCTTATCAGTCCCTGAATCCCAGAAATGAAGTGTTGGATATAGTATCGGAACCACTTATGGTAAACAAGCTTACTGACAGCGAGGAGGACAGACTTGCCAGGAGCAAGGCTGCCCTGGAGGAAGCTGGAATGATTCCGGGAGAAGAGTATTTCTTCAGATATCCTTATGAACTGTCCGGAGGCCAAAGACAGAGAGTTGTTATTGCAAGCTCAATGATAATGAAGCCTGAATTTGTTGTTGCCGATGAACCTGTATCCATGCTTGACGCATCAATACGAACAGGAATTCTGAGGTTGATGATGAAATTCAGGGAAGAGACAGGCGTAGCATATCTGTTTATTACCCATGACCTTTCTCTGGCATGGCTCATTTCGGACAGAATTGCAATAATGTATCTTGGCAAGATAATGGAAATAGGGGATTCGGATATTATTGTTAACGGAGGGCTTCATCCTTATACACAGGCACTGGCGGAAATCATGCCTAAGCCGGGCCAGTCGCGTCAGGGGGAGCGTAATGTTCTGGAAGGTGAAACTCCGGATCCTACGGATGTTGTGGAAGGATGCAAATTCTGTAGCAGATGTCCTGTACGCATGGAAAAATGTGAACATGAAGAACCGCCTATGACCGAGGTTGAGCCGGGTCATCAGGTTGCCTGCTGGCGAGTGGCAAAATGACAAACAGAGAAAAAATTATAAACGAAATACAAAATATAAATATTGCGGAACTTACATCCGACCTGGTCAAAATAAAAAGTTATTCAGGAATGGAAAGGCAGGAGCAGGAAGTTGCGGAATATATTCGTGACTTTCTGGCCTTTAATGGAATCGAAGTCAGCCTAACTGATGCGACACCCGGAAGACCCAATGTAATCGCCAGAATTGATGGAGAAAACCACAGCATAGGCAAAGGGCCGGTACTCATGCTGAACGGGCATATCGATACGGTCCCTGCTTATGACATGGAAAGAGCCTTTGAAGGCGAAATCAGAGAAGGGAGGGTCTTTGGCAGAGGATCCTGCGACATGAAGGGACCTGTAGCTGCAATGATGGCTGCCATGGTGGCAATAAAAAGATCCGGAATTCAGCTTGCAGGGCAGCTTGTTTTCGCAGGTGTAGCTGATGAAGAAATAGCAGGAATCGGAACTAAGGCTCTTCTTAAAGATTGGTGCAGAGCAGATGCCGTAATTGTCGGAGAACCTACAAGCTTAAAAATAGGTTTGGGGAACAAGGGTCTTGAATGGATTAAAGTTGATTTTTTCGGCAGGAAAGTTCATGGCGGCAGTCAGGATAAGGGCGTTAATGCCATAAACATGGCGGCAAAATTCATCAATTTCATTACTGATGAATATGTTCCGAAACTGGCAGAGCGAAAGGTAGAATATCTGGGAAGTGCAAGTCTGAATATAGGGACTATTAACGGGGGAGACCAGCCAAGCACAGTGGCGGACAGATGCGTGGTTACGTTCGACAGAAGATCGGTTCCCGGTGAAAGTGTTGAGGATGTCTACAGAGAAATAAATGACATAATTAATACTCTCTCTCAGCGTTATCCGGGGTTCAAGGCCAAAGTAAGGGACTGTCTTGAAGGAAATAATGATCTGCCTCATGAAGGGTTCTGCACGCCGCCGGAAAGCCATATTGTAAGGGCTGTTCAGAAAGCAGCACGGGCACAGGACATGGAGCCGCCACAGCTTGTGGGGCTGTCCTGCTGGACGGATGCCGGATTTATAGCTAATAACACAGATGCGGAATGTATCATTTTCGGACCGGGAGACATGGCTGTGGCTCACACTGCGGATGAACATATTTCCATTGAACAGCTTCAGCAGGCGGCTATCATGTATGCAATGACAGCACTGGAATACTGCGGAGAAGTTTAGAAAACATACGGTGAATAAAGTAACCGGGATAATTATAGAATACAATGAAAAAAAATTGGAAGATTTCAGATGAACAATTTAAGGAACAACTGATAAATGAAATTGCCCAGCTCATTAGAATTCCAAGCGTATCAAATGACAGCTCCGAAGTGCGGAATGCACTTCGGTATGTGCTCGATCTGGGAAAGGAAATGGGCTTTAGAACTGAAGCTGTTGCGGAAGACAGAGTGGGCGTAATTGAGTGGGGCGAAGGTCAGGAAACATTGGGAATCCTTGTGCATGTTGATGTGGTGCCGCCGGGGCCTATGGAAAAATGGCATACAGATCCCTTTGAGCCTGTGGTGAAAAACGGCAGGATTACAGGCCTTGGGGCCATGGACGACAAGGGAATGGTGATGACCTGTCTTTTTGCCATGAAAGCGGTTGCTGATAAAGCGGCTGAGAGGGGCCTTAAACCCACCAAAAAAGTTCAGCTAATAATAGGCACCCAGGAAGAAGCTGACTGGGATGACATGGATGAATACGTGAAGTCCAGGCCGCTGCCGGACTATGGATTTACTCCGGATGGAGAGTTTCCATATGCCAATATTGAAAAGGGTATACTGGATGTTGACATGGTATTTGACATATCCGGTGACCATATTGTTTCCATAGAGGCAGGCACGGTGCCAAACGCAATTCCTGCTTTTGCAAAAGCAGAACTGGCGGATGGCAGAATAATAAAGGCTTGCGGCAAAGCCTGCCACTCCTGTGACCCAACTAAAGGGGATAATGCCATTTTTAATTTGCTGTACGAATTGAGAGAGGATGGCGTTGAAAAATCCAAATCCATGAAAGTGCTGCTTTTGCTTGAAGAGTACTTTAAGGATTGTTACGGAAGCAAACTTGCAATATATAGCGACAGCGAATACTACATGGGAGAATGGGTTCACCGTAATGTCTTCTCGCCGACACTGGTTAGAACCGAAGGAGATCGGCTTCATGTTATGGTGGATGTGAGATACCCATTTGGAACGGAACCGGATGAAATCGTGGAATGCCTGAATCAGCTGGCCCGGAGCATTGGAGGTAAAGCTGAAATTTACGAAGTGATGCCTGCGGTTTTCGTACCACGGGACAAACCTTTTCTGAAGGTGTTTGATGAAGCCTACACCAGATATTCCGGGGCACCGGCGGTGAAAAACATAGCCATGGGTGGATCCTACGCCAAGCTGATGCCGGGGATTGTATCATGGGGACCATTATTCCCGGGAGAGAAGGATTTCTGCCACGAACCGAACGAGGCAATTTCAATCGAAACGGTAGAAAAATGCTTCAGCATATACAGAGACGCAATTGAAACCATCCTGTTCTCAGAGAATAGCTTTAAATAAATCCAAAAGATGACAAAATACCTGGTTTTGTCATCTTTTTTATTGACTGAAACCGCTTA
>JAKSSH010000051.1 GCA_024403155.1 Clostridia bacterium
TTGGGGTATCGCCAAGCGGTAAGGCAACGGATTCTGATTCCGTCATGCGCAGGTTCGAATCCTGCTACCCTAGCCAATAAAGCAGAGGTCATTGACCTCTGTTTTTTTATAAAAAGGTGTATGTCTAATAATTGGAATATGGTATCATAATAGAAAAGAGGGATATTATAAGGAGAAGACACCATGGAAAGCATTAAATTCAACATTGAAAAAGAAATGGAACAGAGATTATGCCCGGTTTGCGGAATGCATTATTTCTCCGAGAAGGATTCATATGAAATCTGCCCTGTATGCGGATGGGAAGATGACTGGCTTCAGAGAGCGGATCCTGAATATGCCGGCGGGGCAAATAAGATCAGCCTGAATGAGGCAATTGAGCAGTACAAGAAGCAGGTGAAATAATTGAGAAAACAAAAGATGACAAAGTATATTGTCTGCCTGGTGCTGATATGTATTGTTGCTCTGGCAGGCATAACCGGATGCGGTGACTCCCGGCAGGAAAACCAGGGTACTGCGGCAAAAGCATCCAACGATGTTGTGGTGTTATACGACTTCAGATATGATGATGCTCTGCAGCAGCATTATGAAAAGCACGGCATTGAAATGGGTTTTGCTTCTCCGGGAGAGTATCTGGCAGCTGCCAATGCTGTAATAGTAAATCCGGAAGCATTGACAAAGACAGAGAAGGAAGATGGGGATACTGTATATTACGTGGAAGACACCAATGAGTTCGTGGTTCTGTCCACAGACGGGTATATCAGGACCTATTTCTGTCCTGATGATGGGATAAACTACTTCAACAGACAATAAAAACGAAACACCATCCTGATGGATGGTGTTTTTTTACCAATATTGATTATTATTCGCTGTGACTAGACTTCAGATGCTTCTTCGGTCTCATCAACAGATTTCTGGGCCAGCACTTTATCGTATTCTTCAAATATGGCATCTCTGATTTTGTTCCTGGTCTCAGGTACCAGTGGGTGAGCGATATCTCTGAAATCGCCTTCTCCCATCTTTCTGCTAGGCATAGCGATAAATAAGCCGTTCTGTCCCTCAATGATCTTAATGTCATGAACAACAAACTCATCATCGAATGTGATGGAAACAACAGCTTTCATCTTACCGTCGTTATTTACCTTGCGGATTCTCACGTCCGTAATGTTCATCTGCGAACCGCCTTTCAAGTATTAATTGAAATTTAACGAGATGATTATATATGAACTTGGAAAAAAATACAAGCGATTTTACTAAAAAATCTGACAATTCAGAAACGATACCCTGTATTTTTTGTATATTTAAAAATAACGAAGTCGGGCGTTCATGATAAAAAAAACACCGCCAATATTTATAGAAATATGATATAATTTTTCTGTATGTGACGGGAGGAAACAAATGATAGATTTGTCAAGATATAAAAAGGTGCATTGCATAGGAATAGGAGGCATCGGTTTATCGGCTGTTGCTGAACTTTTCATGTCCAGAGGGTTTGAAGTATCAGGCTCAGACATGAGAGAAAGTGACATTACCGAAAGACTCATGAGCCAGGGAGCCCATATTTTCCTGGGCCACAGAGCGAAAAACGTTGAAAACGTTGACCTTGTGGTATATACAGTGGCTGTTGGAGATGATAATCCTGAGCTTGCAAGGGCTAGAGAGCTTGGAATTCCAACGTTTACAAGAGCTCAGGCACTGGGAGCCCTCATGGGGGAATATGAGAACAGCATAGCCATTTCAGGTACTCACGGCAAGACAACCACAACATCCATGGTTTCGCTCATTCTGAAGAATGCCAATAAGGAACCAACCATACTTGTTGGAGGAAATCTGGCGGAAATCGGTGGAAACTGCTATGTGGGCGGTTCAGACTATTTCGTTACAGAGGCCTGTGAATACAGAGACAGCTTCCTGGAGCTTAAACCAAGCATTGAAATAATACTCAACATAGATTCAGATCACCTTGATTATTTCAAGGATGTGGAACACATAGCAAGATCATTTGAGAAATTTGCCAGACTGGTTCCTGAAAACGGGGTTGTTATTGCATACGATGCCAATCCGTTTGTAAGAAGCGTTGTTGAAGGACTTCCTAACACTGTTACCTTTGGTCTTAGTGAAGCAAGTGACTATTACGCAAGCGGAATCAGTTTTGATGCCGAGGGAATGCCGGGGTTTGATGTAAATCATGAGGGAAAGAGGCTTTGTTCGGTTAATCTGCAGGTGCCCGGAGAGCATAATATTCTTAACGCACTGGCGGCCTTTGCATGTACACATATTATGGGTGTTGAAACTGAGGACATTGTGAACACTCTTGAAAACTACAAGGGGACTCACAGAAGATTCGATATTCTGGGAAGAACCAGCACAGACGTCAAAATAATTGATGACTATGCTCATCATCCTACAGAAATCAAGGCAACACTTTCTGCTGTAAAGAATATGAAGCACAAGAAGCTTTGGTGTCTGTTCCAGCCACATACATATACCAGAACCATGGCTCTGATGGATGAATTTGCTGAAGCTTTTGATGTTGCAGATGAAGTTGTTCTGGCACAGATATACGCTGCCCGTGAGAAAAACATCTACAAGATTAGTTCCAGAACTCTCATGGATAAGATTCTGGAGCATGAACCTGATAAGGACATATGCTTCTTTGAGGATTTTGAGGATATCGCAGGATATGTATATCAGAACGCAACAGAAGGTGATCTGGTTCTGACAATGGGTGCAGGAGATATTTATAAGGTCGGTGAAATGATTCTTGATATGGATGTATCGAGAATTGAAGCTATAAGAAAAACTAAAGTTAGAGAATTCAAGAAAATCGAGGACTAGGAGGAGAAACAAATGATGAGGAACAGTCTATTCTCAAGCTACAAGGTATTTGCATGTAACTCCCACATGGAACTTGCAGAGGAAATCGCATCCATTATGGGAAAGCCGCTTGGAGAACTGGAAGTAAAGAAATTCAGTGATGGTGAAACAGCTGTAAATCTTGGCGAAACAGTTCGTGGCGTTGATTGCTTTATTATTCAGTCAACATGCGATCCTGTAAACGATAATCTCATGGAACTGCTGATTACAATCGATGCAATGAAGAGAGCATCAGCAGGTAGAATCACTGCAGTTGTTCCGTATTACGGATATGCCCGTCAGGATCGTAAAGCAAAGGCAAGAGATCCAATCACAGCTAAGCTGGTAGCAGACATGCTGGTTGCTGCAGGTGCAGACAGAATTGTAACAATGGACCTTCACGCAGCTCAGATTCAGGGGTACTTCACAATTCCTGTTGACCACATGATCGGTCAGCCACTACTTACTGAATACTACAGAAAGCAGAACATTGAGGATCTGGTTATCGTTTCTCCTGACCATGGAAGTGTTCCTCGTGCACGTAATATGGCAGAACCTCTTGGATGCCCAATCGCTATCGTAGATAAGCGTCGCCCTAAGCCAAATGTAAGTGAAATCATGAACATCATCGGCGATATCAAAGGCAAGAACTGCATTCTGCTGGACGACATGATCGATACAGCAGGTACAATCACAAACGCTGCCAATGCACTTAAGGATCTTGGTGCCAAGAGCGTTAGAGCATGCGCAACTCACCCTGTACTTTCAGGACCGGCAAAGGAAAGAATCGAAGCATCGGCAATTGAAGAGCTGGTTCTTCTGAATACAATGCCGATTCCTGAAGAAAAGATGCTGGACAAGATGAAAGTTCTTTCAATTGGACCGGTATTTGCAGAAGCACTAAAGAGAATTCACGACAACGAATCAATCAGTAAGATTTTTGAAGGAAACCGTTTCTAAAAATGTATGTAATCGCAGGACTGGGAAACCCAGGGAAAAAATACGAGAAAACTCGTCATAACATGGGATTCCTGGTTCTGGATGAATTCGCATCTATGCACGGAATCAGGGTAAGCAAAATCAAGCACAAGGCTCTTTGCGGTGAGGGAATAATCGCAGGAGAGAAGGTTCTGCTTGTTAAGCCTCAGACATACATGAATCTCAGCGGAGAATCCCTCAGAGAGGTAATGTCATACTACGACGTTCCTGCTGAGAATCTTATCGTAATTTATGATGATCTGGACCTTGAAACCGGTGCATTGAGAATAAGAAAAAAGGGAAGCTCCGGAAGCCATAACGGCATGAAGTCTGTAATCTATCAGCTGCAGACTGATGAGTTTCCGAGAATAAGGATTGGAATTGGAGCTGCAGAAGGTCTGGACTGGAAGGATTTCGTAACAGGAACTGTAAGCAGGGAAGAAGCTGACGTTCTGGCGGATTCCATCAGAAAGGCTGCAGAATCCATTGATTGTATTCTTGAGGATGGCATTGATATTGCCATGAACAGATACAACACCGGCAAGAAAAAAACCGAGGATGGGAAAGAAGGTAATGATTAATATCGCTGGCGCTTCTGAAGGGCGCATTGCACCAATCATAACCGAATTATTAAAAGAGAACAAAGGTCAGTGTCTGATTGTTGTGCCTAGTTTAAACAGGGCAAGAAGACTGCAGACAGACCTTTCTTTTTTTAGTGGAACCGATACAGAAATTCTGGTTCTGCCTCCTGAAGAAGACAGCGCCTTCGCATATGAAGCGAAAAGCAACGACACCCTCCTTGAAAGAATGAAGGTGCTGAGAAGAGTATCCTCAGGAGAAGACTGCATAGTAATTGCTCCTGTAACCGGCGCCATCAAGAAACTGCCGCCTGCAGAGGTTTTCGCGGAGAACATGGTGGAACTTACACGTGGACAGGATATTAACATTGCAGAGCTTCGCGGCAAGCTGGCGAAAATGGGGTACGAAAGAGTCGCTATGATTGAAACCAGAGGCGAATACAGCATCAGAGGCGGCATAATAGACATCTTTACTCCTGAGGGAGAGCTTCCTTACAGAATAGAGCTGTTCGACACAGAAATAGATTCAATAAGAAGCTTTGATCCGGATACCCAGAGATCTCACGAGAATCTGAAATCAGTTACTGTTTATCAGTGTACGCAGATTTCCAAGGACAGGGAGGCTTTTGCAAAGGCAGCCGGAAAAATTGAAAGAGCATATAACAGAGAGATAAAGCGTATATCAAAGGATGAGGACAGCGATAGAGCAGGCAAGCTAACAAGGCGTCGCGATCAGCTGCTGGAATATGCCGACGGTATGATAAATCTTCAGTATCTGGAGAAGTTCCTGGGATATTTCTATGATGAGACAGATTATATCTGGGACTACATGAAGAAACCCACCGTCATAGTGGATGACCCCGGCAGGATTCTGGAAACTATCGAGGCTACCAGCAAGGAACAGACCTGCGACATTGAAGAAATACTAAGCCAGGGAAGGGGGATCCGGGAGGATTTCAGAACAGTATCAGACCAAAGGGATTTCTTCAGGTTATATGATCTGCCTGGAGAAGGGTATATCTTCACTCCGTTTGTAATGACCATCAAGGGGCCTCACGGGGCAAGTGATGGTCCGTGGCTTTCTGAACTGAGACAGGTGGAAACCAGACAGATGCCTCAGTACAGCGGTCATATGGACATGTTCAGGGCTGACCTGGAAAACTACATTGCCAGAGGCTACAGCGTAACTATTGTCTGTGGAACAGAGGAGAGAAAGAAGAACATGCTGGAGTTTATTCAGCGTGAGGATTTCAATGAGAGAGTTCTTCCGGGACGTGCGAAGGCAGGCCATGTGGATGTGGTTCTGGGAACCATAACTGCCAGCATGGAATTTGCGGATGACAGGAAATGCTGGTTCTGGGAAGGTGATATATTCGGCGGAAACCGTACCACCAGAAAAAAGAGCAGAAGGGCTTCATTCAGGGAGGCGGACAAAAGCTCCGGAAGTACCAGAAAGCAGATAAAGAGCTTCGCAGACCTGGAAACAGGAGATTATGTGGTACATGAAGCTCATGGAATAGGAAAGTTTACAGGGATTCAGCAGCTTGTGGTTCAGGGAATGCAGCAGGATTTTCTGAAGGTTGAATACGGCGGAAGCGACATGCTGTACGTTCCGGTTGACCAGCTGGGATCTCTGCAGAAATACATAGGAGGATATGGCGTATCTCCTAAGGTTAACAGATTATCCGGAAACGAATGGAAAACAACAAAGGCGAAAGCAATTGCTGCAGTTTCTGACATGGCAGGGGAGCTTTTGCGTGTTGCCAATATAAGACGTAACTCTGCCGGCTATGCTTTTGGTGAGGATACCGTCTGGCAGAAGGAATTTGAGGAGGACTTCCCATACACCGAAACTGACGATCAGATCAGGTGCATAGAGGAGATAAAGGCTGATATGGAACAGCCTTATCCAATGGACAGACTGCTTTGCGGAGATGTGGGCTTCGGGAAGACGGAGGTTGCAGCCCGTGCACTGTTCAAGTGTGTAATAGAGGGGAAACAGGCTGCGGTACTGGTGCCTACAACCCTGCTGGCAAATCAGCACTACTATACCCTCAGGGAAAGATTCGAGAAGTTCCCTGTTAGAGTTGAGATGCTTTCCAGATTCAAGACGGCAGCCCAGCAGAAAAAGATAATTAAGGATATCGCAAAAGGAGAGGTGGATCTTGTTATAGGAACCCACAGACTTCTTTCCAAGGATATCAAGTTCAAAGACCTGGGTCTTCTTGTGGTGGACGAGGAGCAGAGATTCGGTGTAAGGCACAAGGAAAAGATCAAGCAGATGAGGGAGAACATTGATGTGCTTACTCTTTCTGCAACACCGATACCTAGAACTCTGCACATGTCACTTTCGGGAATGAAGGACATGAGTACCATTGAAGAACCACCTGAAGACAGATATCCGGTTCAGACCTATGTAATGGAGGAAGATGAATTCCTCATTAGAGAGGTTATAGAGAAGGAAATAAGTCGTGGTGGGCAGGTTTATATCCTGTATAACAAGGTTAAGACCATAAACGCTCTGGCAGACAGAATACAGAAGCTGGTTCCTGAGGCCGGCATTGCCGTGGGACACGAGAAGGTGCCGTTGCAAGAACTCATTCATGCCGCTCATGCGGCTGAGTCGCGCGCGAAGGGCACGTATGAGCGAAATGCGCTGGCGTTGAGCGTGTTCAAGCATTCCGGGGAAATTCTGGAGTGGGGATGCAACTGGGATTCCAAGGCCTTTCCCGTATTAGATGCCATCGCGGCGGATCGCGGTGGGTTGCCGGCGCGGTTCCCCTACAAGTTGTCGGAACTTCTAGCGCCGTATGGAGAAATCAAGGCCGACTTTCAGGAGGTGGTCAAGCTTGAGTTTGAACATGCGTGGGAACGGTCTGTGTTTGTGGCACCTCCGACGGCGATCAAGGCGGCTGCCGATACCTACCTCGCCGAGGCCTGTGGCAAGGATCGCGTTGGCGATTTCCTGTCGCTGTTCCTGTGCGATACGTTCATTGCCCGCAAGCGCGAAAAAAAGGGAAGCGATAAGAAATGATCAGAAAGTTTTATGAACTTGAGCCGAACGACGTCCTTTTCTTCCGTGACGGTCGTCCGATGGATGTCGACAAGAAGAAGCAGGATGTGCGGAACATCGGGCATGGCGCCAATTGGCCTCGCCCCGACCATCTTTTCAAGGGCGTGATCCATTCGTTGATTGGTGAACGAATGGCGAGCTTGGAGGATATTCGCCAGAATGATAAAGAAGGCAACTCCAGTTATGGTGAGTTCGGGGGGCTGCGCGTTGTGGGGCCTTTCCCGAAGAAAGGTGACGATGTCTACTTGCCGCGCCCACTTGATT
>JAKSSH010000052.1 GCA_024403155.1 Clostridia bacterium
AAAAAATGGTACGAAAACTGGGTGAAAAACGGCTGGAAAAATGCTCAGAAAAAGCCTGTGGAAAACCAGGATTTATGGAAGCAGCTGCTGCCGTTTCTTGACCGTCATTCATTGGAGTTTTACCGAGTGAAAGGCCACGTAAATCTCAACAGCCAGGTGACGGATTTCCGGAAGCTTTATGACAAGTTTTGTGAGTGGAACGGCAATGGATTTACCTACGACGAGTTCTGCTATATAACGGAGAAAAACAACAGAGCTGACGAGCTTGCTAATATGGGAATAGATGAAATAAGATAAAAAAAGAGTCGCGTTTGCGACTCTTTTAGTTTGCTTTTGCACGGTCTTAACCAAACTTCCTGGTTGCGTCCAGATAGTTCTGGAGAGTGCCCAGATGAACGAAGTAATAGGAGAAGCGATCCTTCTTCTGAACCTGCAGAAGCTCTGCCTGAACCAGCTTGCTCACGTGCTGGGAAATTGTTGCCTGGGCGTATCCGAATTCTTTAACCAGATCCTTGTTGCAAACAGGTTTACGCTCTCTATTCTGATGCATTACATATCTGAAGATCTTGATTCTTGCAGGGTGTGCGAGGGCATCGGATATCTTGGCAATCAGCAGGATATCCTGTTCACGTAATTCGTCAATGTCTTTTCTTATTCTCATATATTTATCTCCTTCAAATATTCCGGTACTCAGTCATAAAATCCAGCACCTGTTTGGCGATGAATGTATATCCGTCAGGCATTGGGTGAATCCCGTCCATGTATGCCAGATCAGGGTCGCCCTTTTCTGCAACGAACTCAGGGTAGAGCCTGTTCAGATCCACATAAGGTCTGCCTGAATTTCTAATTAACTCCGACAGCTTATCAATGTCCCGGTTCACGGCCGGGTAGGAAATGCCGCATCCCGCCATCCACATGAGCTCCGCCTTGCCGGCGTCTACCAGGATTGGGGTGATGTAGATGCAGTCTGCCTTTGCGCCCTCCGGTCCTGCTTCCTCACAGAGCTTCGCCATGAATTCCATGTTGCTGAAAGCCTCCTCAGGGGTGGCATCCCTGTAGATGAAGTCGTTGGTACCCGTGAGGATGAACACCATATCCGGCTGCTGATCCAGCACATCCTGGTTGAAGCGGCTGAGTATGCCGGCGGTTGTATCTCCGTTTACGCCCTTGTTCAGGATTTCGAAGCCGGCGGCTTTAGCGAAATCAGGCTGGCGAAGAATTACGGCCTGGTCGTCCGGAGTCAGCACGTCGCCCTTCAGTGCATTCCGCACCTGGCTCACGAAACTCCTGCCTTTGCTCCAGGGATAGCCTGCAACTATGCTATTTCCTATGAATACGATTTTCTTTTTCATGATTTGATTCCTTCACGATACATCGTTTATCGGCAATACTTATTTTACTCATATGCAGGCGCAAAAGCAACCCTACCTAAAGTTAAAAAGTATAGTTAAACTATTTCGCCAGTTTCAGAGTGCAAATAGTGTAAAATACGGATTGCCATCTCGGAGGTGCCCATAAAGGCGCTTGTTTTCACACAAAAAAGGATAAAAAAAGGTAAATTAGGGCATTCTTTTTTCCATATTATTTCAATATATGGAAATTTTCTTAATAAAAGCAAGCCTGCTTTTGCATTAAAAGAAAAAGTTACACTATTCAGTGTCAAAATAGGCCTTAATAGTGTAAATATAGTTCGGCATTCCTCAGATGTTTCTCGTTGGCGAATTTCGTCACTTGTGGTATAATATCTCAGTTATGAGCAAGGCTTTAATCGCAGTGGACAAAAGCAGATCATTCAGAGTGTATCTGACCATAACTACGGACCTGGTGGCAGAGGCTGCAAGGATTCACGATACCACCCCGCTGGGCAGTGCCGGACTGGGCAGAGTGCTTACGGCAGCCGGGCTCATGGGCATCATGATGAAGAATCCTACTGACAAGCTGACGGTAAGCTTCAAGGGCGAAGGCCCGGCCAGGCAGATACTGGCCACAGGATATGGAACCGGTAAGGTGAAGGGTTATATTGCGAACCCTTATGTTGACCTGCCGTTAACTGAGGCGGGCAAGCTGGATGTGGGCGGAAGCCTGGGCCTTGGGGACCTGACAGTTATCAAGGACATTGGCCTGAAGGAGCCTTACATGGGAACCATTGCGCTGGTTAGCGGTGAGATTGCCGACGACCTGACTGCGTACTTCTATATCTCTGAGCAGCAGAACTCATCAGTTGCTTTGGGAGTCAAGGTGGAGCCGGACCTTTCCATCGGGGCAGCCGGTGGAATGATTATACAGATGATGCCGGAAGACGGCGGCGGAGTTGCAAAAGCAGACGCGCCGGCGGCGGATGGGGACGGTCTGATCAGTATTAGAGAAGGTGCAATCCAGGCACTGGAAAAGGTGATTGCCGACATGCCGCCAATGACAACGCTTATCGATGAAATTGCGAAGAACAACAAGGCCGCAAGCGAAAGCGGGCTGGTTAAACTCTTGCTTGAAAAAATATTCGAAGAGCTTCCTGAAGAGTACAAACCGGAAGTTCTTGAAGAACGTGACATTGAGTGGGAATGCGACTGCAGCCGCGAGAGGATCGAGCAGGCGCTGATGACAATCGGTCGTAAGGATCTCACTGAGATTATTGAAGAAGAAGGACAGGCTGAACTGCAGTGTCAGTTCTGTCTGAGGAAATATCAGTTTAACAAAGAGGAATTAGAGGGAATTTTAGAGTTAATATGAAAGAGGTAATGGTAAGAATCAGGAGCACTCAGGTAAGCCAGGAGGCCGGCGAAGACACAATGGAATTCGTCACTGAGGCGAAGCTCTACAAGAAAAACGGAGCCCTGTACCTGCTCTATGAAGAGAGCGAGTTCAGCGGCATGCCCGGATGCAAAACCAGACTAAGACTTCGCGATGGCGAAGTCCAGATGAAGCGTTTCGGCGAAGGCGCCGGAATCGGCAATGAACTGAAGTTTGAAAAGGGAAAGAGATATTCCGGTATCTACGACACACCTTTCGGACCGATTGGAATTGAGCTGCTTACAAACGACGTGGCAAGTACAGTTTCAGAGGACGGCAAAGGTCAGGTTGACATTGACTATGAAGTCAGCCTGAAGGGACTTCTGGAAGGCAGAAACAAAATGAACATTACGCTGATGTAACGGCGGCGTCACCCGGGGCGTGACGGAGGACAGACATTATGATGGACAAAAAGTTTGCAAGAATAGTAGCATGGATTCTGGTGGGACTGATGGTAATCACCACACTGGGATTTTCGATGTTTTATTTCATGGGTTAAATAATGCTGAACGCAAATGCGGTTCAGCAAGAACATATATTGAAGATATCGATTGGAGGGAAAGATGTCGAAAAAAGGATTTAGTGCCGAGAAGTACATTGAAGAACAAACCAAGTATATCCTGGAGAGGATAAACGCTGGTGGTGGTGACAGACTCTATCTGGAGTTTGGCGGCAAGCTGGTTCAGGACAAGCACGCAATGAGAGTGCTCCCTGGATTTGATGAAAATGCCAAGATTAAGCTTTTGCAGAAGATGAAGGACCAGGCGGAGATTATTATCTGCGTTTATTCCGGAGACATTACAACAAACAAAACAAGAGCAGATTTCGGAATCACATATGATCTGGAAGTTCTGAGACTCATTGACATGTTCAGAAAGTATGATTTGGAAATCAACAGTGTAGTAGTAACAAGATACGAAGAGGATTCACCGGCAGTTGTGAAGTTCATCAACAAGCTGGAGCAGAGGGGAATTAAAACCTACAAGCACAGATTCACCAAGGGGTATCCAACTGATGTTGACACCATCGTAAGCGAGGAAGGCTACGGGGCAAACCCTTACATCGAGGTTACCAAGCCTCTCATCGTTGTAACAGGTCCTGGCGGCGGAAGCGGCAAACTGGCAACAAGCCTTTCACAGCTCTATCATGAGAACCTTCGAGGTAACAAGGCAAGATACGCCAAGTTTGAAACATTCCCAATCTGGAGTCTGCCGCTGAAGCATCCTGTAAACGTTGCATATGAGGCAGCAACAGTTGACCTTAAAGATGTTAACATGATTGACTCATTCCATCTGGACGCTTACGGGGAAACAGCTGTTAACTATAACAGAGATATGGAAGTCTTCCCGGTTGTTAAGAGAATCATTGAGAGAATTACAGGAGAAGAAGCAGAATACAAATCACCTACAGACATGGGTGTTAACCGCGCGGGATTTGGAATCACAGATGACGAAGTGTGCCGTGAAGCATCATGTCAGGAAATCATAAGAAGATACATCATCGCAGAATGTGACTTCAAAAAGGGCAGAATCGGAGCCGACATTCTTGAAAGAGCCAAGCTGTTCATGGATGAAATGGGTCTGACCGTTGAAGACAGACCTGTTGTAGTTCCTGCCAGAGAATATGCTGACAAAAAGAGAGCAGAGGACGACCGCTATACAAACGTGGTTGTTACAGCGCTGGAACTTCCTGACGGCAGAATCATTACAGGAAGAAGTTCGCGTCGAATGGTTGCGGCAGCTGCAGCAATACTGAATGCAATCAAGGAAATGTCAGGAATGGCAGATGAGATTCACCTGATCTCACCTAAGATTCTGGAGAGCATCCAGAACCTGAAGACTGACGTGCTTCAGGCAGAAAAGACAACTCTGAACTGTGAAGAAATACTAACAGCTCTGACAATTTCCGCAACAACCAATCCTACAGCAGAATTTGCAGTAAGCAAGCTGCCATGCCTGAGAGGGTGCAGAGCACACTGTACAGCAATCCTTTCTGACAAGGATGAGAAGACACTAAAGTCACTGGGCATCGATATTACCAGTGATCCTGAATACGTTACAAACAACCTTTACTATAGCTAAAAACCATGTTGGGGCGCCGAAGCCGGCGCCCCACTTTAACATGACGAGTCGTTGGGGACCGAACCCGCACACTCGTTCTGAGGAGAAACATGTACGCTAAATATTTCGTTCTTTTCGCCATCCTGTTTACCGGATGGTTTCTGAGAAAAATAAACTTCATCGACGATAAGATGAATCATTCAATGAACAAGCTTATCGTTTATTTTGCGTATCCATGCCTCATCGTCCACAACATCGGCAATGTGGACATGACCGGCAAGGTGGTTCTGGATTTTCTTATCACATTCGCCATCAGTCTGGTTTGTTTCTTTATCTATGGAGCTGTTACCTTCGGTTATGCAAAGGCAAGAAAATTTGATCCACAGGTTTCCAACGTGGCTGAATTTGCAATGTCCACACCGAACAACGGATTCATGGGGTTCCCGGTTTCCCTGATTTTCTTCGGAGAGAAAGGACTGTTCCTGATGCTGGCTCACAACGCGGCAATGAACTTCTATATCTTCACTTACTGCATGGGCCTGCTGAACAGAAAAAATCCGAAAAAGAAAAAGCCAACATTCAGAAGTATCACAAGAGCTACTCTGAAGTTTCTGCTGAACCCGAATATACTGGCGCTGTTTATTGGTTTTGCGCTGAGTCTTCTGGGAGGAATTCTGCCGGATGTAATTGACGAATATCTTCTGTACATCGGCAACGTATCAACGCCAATGGCCATGATTTTCATCGGATCCTCACTGGCCACTGCAGATCTGAAGCAGGTATTCACCACAAGAATCAACATTGAATCTTCAATTGTAAAGCTGATTATCCTGCCGCTGCTGACAGTGGGTCTGGTAATGCTCCTGCCGGTTGATCCTCTTATCAAGAGCATCGTGGTTCTGGGAATCGCATTCCCGACGGCAGCAACAGTATCAATGCTGGCAGAACAGGAAAAGCAGTCAGTAATCACAGCAAGCCAGATTCTGGTTCTGTCCACCATCGCATCGATCGCAACAGTACCGGGAACAATAAGTTTGCTGAACGCAATATTTTAGATATAATATCCCTGGAGGATTTAATATGAAACTCACAATTAAAACTCAGAATACGGGAATAGCTCAGAGCGAGATTGAAGCCCTTCGCGGCGATGCCGGCAAGGCGCTGGACAGACTCTGGTCAGGCAGAGAGCCAATGACCGGATGGGTGCAGGCTCCATCGAAGAACAAGGGAGAGCTCCTGGAGAAAGTTCTGGCTATGGCAGATGTAATCAGAAACGAAGCGGAGCTTCTGGTGGTTATCGGCATCGGTGGTTCGTATCTTGGTGCAAAAGCAGCCATTGAGGCTCTGCCAAAATACGAAAGAGGAATCCCGGTAAGATTTCTTGGAAACAATCTCTGCAGCGAATATTTCCTGGAAACAATCGAAGAGGTTAAAAACAAGAAGACGGTTGTCTGTGTAATTTCCAAATCCGGAAACACAATGGAAGTTCAAACTGCCTTTGAAGTAATAAAACCGTACATGGCTGAAAAGTACGGAAGCCAGGAGGAAGCAGCCAGGAGAATTCTGGCAATAACAGATGCCGAGAAGGGCTCTCTCAGAGCTGAGGCAATTGAGAAGGGATACACCACTCTGGAAATTCCTGACGACATAGGAGGCAGATACTCAGTATTTACTGCAGCAGGACTTCTGCCAATGGCAGTAAGCGGAATTGACATCAGAGCAATGCTTGAGGGTGCAGCAGAATGCGCAGCATCACCGGAATGGGATCTGGCTGCGGCAGACTATGCAATTGCAAGATTTCTGCTGCAGAAACAGGGCAAGGAAGTTGAGTTCCTGGAAATGTGTCATTCAAGGCTGGGATACTTCGGAGAATGGCTGAAGCAGCTCTTCGGCGAAAGCGAAGGAAAGGAAGGCGGCGGTCTTCTGCCTACAACACTTACATTCTCAACAGACCTTCATTCAATGGGACAGTACCTGCAGCAGGGAAGACAGATTTTCATGGAAACTCTGTTTGTTGTGGATAATCCTCTGAAAGAGATACCGATTCCGTCAGGGCCACAGGCAGGCCGTACAGTTGGAGAACTTTCCGACATAATGGTTCAGTCAGTTGTGGCTGCACACAGAGCAGTGGACATTCCAATCGTGGAGATTCACATGGAAAAGCTTGATGCATACGAGTACGGTGAACTGCTGTACTTCCTGGAAACAACCTGTGCAATTACGGCAATGCTCAGCAGAGTAAATCCTTTTGATCAGCCCGGGGTTGAAGGGTATAAAGCTGAGATGCATAAACTGTTGGATTAATACATGTCGTGAGGGTAAAACCTCACGACTTTTTCTTTGTTAAATAAATGTTTAGCGTTTTATAGCCTTTACAAATAAGGGCTTAGGGGGTTATAATCTATGTTACACGACGAGTTAATATTTTAACAATCATTTTGATTGAATAAGGAGGATATTATTATGGCAATTAAAACAATCGGCGTACTTGGCTCAGGTACTATGGGTGCAGGAATCATGCAGGTATGCGCAGTAGCAGGTTACAATGTAGTTCAGAGATCAAGAAGACAGACTTCAGTTGACGGTGGAAGAGCTA
>JAKSSH010000053.1 GCA_024403155.1 Clostridia bacterium
ATGTCAATGTACAACAACAAGAGACAGATGAAATAGAGAAAGAAAAAAGCAAGATGCATGGGATGGCATCTTGCTTTTGTGTTGTATTAAAGCAGGCCGGTGCTGAAGTAACGTTCCATTCTGTCCGGAAGTACCGTTGTGATTGACAGCTCTTCGCCGAACTTTTTAGCTGCCTTCATTGCTGCCCAGATGTTGGCACCGGAAGAGGTTCCGCACATGAGGCCCTGCTCCCTGGCCAGTTTTCTTGTGGTCCTGATTGCGTCATCATCAGTTACTGTAATAACCTTGTCGATGATGCTTGTGTCCAGAACGGATGGAACGAATCCGTCGCCGATTCCCTGAATCTGATGAAGTCCGGGTTCGTCTCCCAGAAGTGCTGACACGTTTCTGGGTTCAACTGCCACGCAGATCAGGTCAGGATTTTTTTCTTTAAGGAACTGAGTTGTTCCCTGAAGAGTTCCACCACTGCCCAGGCCTGATACAAACATGTCTACTTTGCCGTTCATCTGCTCCCAGATTTCAGGGCCTGTTGTTTCGTAATGGATTGCAGGATTGGCAGGGTTTTCAAACTGCTGAGGAACGAAATATTTGTCTGACTTGGAGGCGATTCTGTTTGCCTCTTCAACAGCACCTTCCAGTGAATGTCTGGCTGATGTAAGAACCAGGTTTGCGCCCAGAGCCTTGATTACGGCTCTTCTTTCGCTACTCATGTTTTCAGGCATTACGATTGTTACATCGTAGCCCATTCTTACTCCGCAGAAAGCCAGTCCAATGCCTGTATTTCCGGAAGTGGGCTCAACTATGTGCATGCCCGGCTTCAGTTTGCCGTCTTTCTCTGCCTGACGAATCATGTTCAGGGCAACGCGGTCCTTGATGCTGCCGCCCGGGTTCAGAAATTCTGCTTTTGCGAAAATTCTGAGACCTGTTGTGGGCTCCAGATTAATTAGCGGTGTGTTTCCTATTAAATCGAGAACACTGTTAGTTATCATATTATATCTCCTTTATCTACTGCAAAGGCAGGTCTGCCTTTACACAAATCGCAACTCCTACTATATCATTTCATGACGTTTGCTTCAAGTAGTTTAGGTGGCAGGGCAGGAGCTTCTGTGGTAAAATAGGTGCATGAGTTATAGAGTTAAACTGAATATTTTCGAGGGTCCTTTTGACCTGCTGGTGTATCTGATTGAGCACGCCCGCATGAGCATTTACGACATCAGGATCTCGGAGATTACAACTCAATATGTGGAATATGTGCATCAGATGCAGGAAGCGGATGTGAACCTGGCATCTGAGTTTATGGTGCTTGCAGCGGAGCTTCTGGAGATTAAATCCAAGATGCTTCTGCCTCGTATTAATCCTGAGCAGGAGGGCGATGACGAATACGAAGACCCTCGCACAGAACTTGTTGAGAAGCTGAAGGAGTACAAGAAATACAAGGCTATAGCTGCAATGCTGGAGGAACGCCGTGAGGCCGGGGCAGCCACCCTGGCGAAGCCACAGGAAGATCTTGCGGAGTACACCAATGAACCGGACGAATATCTGATTCTGGATGCGGCATCATTCAAGCGGGCCTTCGAGGACTTTCTCCAGAGAAAGAAGAAACTGGAAGAAATCAAGGCCCACCATATACGTACAGAAAAGCAACGCATGACCACGGAACTTCGGATGGTAAACATCAAGGAGTTCTTTAACAGGCTCCCGGCCGGCGAACGCAGGAATTTCAAGGAGCTCATTGAGAAGAAGGGCGACAAATATGACATCTCGGTTACCTTCGCGTCGGTGCTGCAGATGATGAAGGAGAAGAGGCTGGATGCGGATCAAAAGAGACTCTTCGGAGATATAGAGGTTTACGCTACAGAATATCTGATGGCAGAGGAGGTGCCGGATGGCGAACAAAACAATTAAATCAGCAATTGAATCCATGATGTTTGTCTGGGGCGAACCTCTCAACATCAAAGATGTGGCTGATATATTCAATGTAGATAAAAAGGAAATATATGAATGCTGCAAGGAACTGCAGGAAGAGTATGAGCAGGAAGGCAGGGGCATCGTAATAAGGGAAGTAAACAAGAGCTTCCAGTTTGTAACCAGAAAGGAAAATCTGGATTTCATCGAGCGGCTGTGTACACCTGTAAGGCGTCGCCGTCTGTCACAGTCTGCGCTGGAAACACTGGCAATAATAGCCTACAAGCAGCCTGTAACAAAGGGCGAAATCGAGGCCATCAGAGGTATCAGATGTGATCGTGTTATGGAGGGCCTCGTGGGCAAGAATCTGATTGCGCAGATTGGTCGGGCTGATACTGTTGGACGCCCGATGCTCTACGGAACAACAGATGAATTCCTGAAGCAGTTCGAGTTTGAATCACTTAAAGATCTGCCGCCGATTGAAGACATAGAAGGCGTAATCTTCGAAGATGAAGAACCGCCGGTAATGGATGGAGTAATAGGACAGATCAGTTTAGACGAGTTAAAGAAAGACGAGGATTAATCAATCCTCGTCTTTTTTATTTAGGGTTCCGCTAATGAGAGCCTGTTTCTTTTCCCGGGTAAGCTGCTTGATGGCATACTCCCGGCTCATGGCCTCTTCTTTGGTATCATAATATTCCACGTGTACCAGTTTGACCGGTGTCCGTGGTCTGGTGTATTTGGCGCCTTTGCCTGCGTTGTGTGCGGCAAGGCGTTTTTCTATGTCGTTTGTCCAGCCGGTGTACAGGGTGTTGTCGCTGCAGCGCAGAATATATGTGCAGGGGCGGCCTTTGCATAATACGTTCTTATCCATGCGTTAATTGTAACACGAAATCTATGCAAAAGCAGACTATGGTTTTTTTATAGAACATAGCATAAATTTGCTGTTAGTTACTTTTAATATTCTGACAATGGGAGTATAATTTTTTTGTCGCTTTGGCGATTGTGTAATTATTATTTTTCATTATTGCTTTTGCATATTTATCTATGCGAAAGGCTTCTTGAAGAGAGGAGGTTGAAAATGTCTTTAAACGAACAGTCAGAAGTGATTGCAAGAGAGATTGAGTCATTTAATGGCAGAAGATCGCTGCTTGCGGCAGCGATTATCATTGCAGCTGCTTTCGTACTGAACTTCTTCCTGCCGGAAGATCCGGCAAAATTTGGAGTACTTTGTACAATTCCTGCACTGCTGATGATTCTTTATATCTTCATTACGAAGAGAATAATTGAAGCCCTGACAATTGGTGCAGTTGTAGGTTTCATCATGGTAGGGGCACCTGGAGACAATGTGGCTCTAACATTCTCTGATTCATTGCTTAATACAATGATGGCGGAAGATATCGCATGGCTGATTATCGTATGCGGCCTTATGGGCGGTATCATCGCTCTGATTGAAAGATCAGGTGGAGCGTATGCATTTGGTGTATGGGCATCCAAGAGAGCAAAGACAGAAAAAATGGCTCTTATATGGGCCTGGATCCTGGGATGTGTAATCTTTATTGATGACTATCTCAACTCCATGACAGTAGGCTCCTGCATGGCACCTCTTACTGACAAACATAAGACTCCTAGAGAAATGCTGGCATATGTTTGTGACTCAACAGCAGCACCTCTGTGCGTACTGGTACCAATCACAACATGGGCAGTATTCTGCGGAAGAATACTTGTTAAGAACGGATGGCAGGATGGTGATGCAACAGCAGTTCAGATGTTTATTAAAACAATTCCATACAACTTCTATGGATGGATTGCAGCAATCATCGTGCCGCTTGTTGTTATTGGTGTAGTACCTAAGATCTTTGGTATGAAAAAGGCATATCAGAGAGTTGCTGACGGTGGTCCGCTGGCTCCTCCGGGATCAGATAAGATTTCAATCCTGGCAAGTGACCATGGTGATGAAATGAACATTCCTGAAAATCCAAAGATGTTTAATTTCTTCATTCCAATTATTTGCCTGGTAGGATTCACAATTCTGTTTGATACAGATATGGAGATGGGTGTACTGTGTACTCTGGCAGTAATGTTCATTATGTACATGGTTCAGAATATTATGTCTGCAGCCGAATTCTGGGATGTTATTATCAAGGGTATCCAGAACATGATTCTGCCACTGATGCTGATGGTAATGGCATTCGTATTCGCAGACATGAACGAGCAGATCGGATTCACAAGGTGGTGTATCGAGTCAGCTACAAACATCATGACTCCGGCAACAGCACCAATGATTATCTTCCTGGTACTTGCATGTACTGAGTTTATCACTGGTACTAACTGGGGAATGTACATCATTGCTCTGCCAATCATCATTCCACTGGCAATGAACATTGGCGTATGCATGCCACTGGTTGTAGGAGCTTGTATCTCAGCCGGCGTATTCGGTTCACATATCTGCTTCTACTCAGATGCAACAGTTCTCACATCAGCTGCTTGCGGATGCGACAACTTCAGACACGCATTCACTCAGATGCCTTATGGTATCATTGCAGCAATAATTTCATTTATTATGTATGCTGTAATGGGATTCGTAATGGCTTAATACTATCTGCGCGTTAGGCGCAGGGAGCATGCACAGATGAAAACTGCACTAAAACCGCTTCGCGGAATTAGTGCAGTTCTTTTTTTTGTCGACATTATCCTGTTTCTTACATGATAAATCTTTTGCTGTTTTGTCATTTTTCCTGGGCGCGTGCCAGTGCTTTAGTGAGCTGATCGGCGCAGGATGTCTGTTTGAAACCACAGGTGTTGCCTGCAAGGGCTTCCGTTATTTCATCTACACTCCAGCCGTCCACCAGCTTGCTGATAGCTTTCAGGTTGCCGTTGCAGCCCCCTGTAAACTCTATATTTGTTACTTTGTCGCCATCCAGATCGAAGGCAACACTTACAGGGCAAACCCCGGATAGTGGCATCTGATGTCTCATAATTCCCCTCCATAAACATTTTTAAAGAATAACCTTGGGTGATATCGGTTTAAATGAAGCATTTATCATGCTATAATTAAATTGCTTTTAGTATAGCATATAAAATGAAAGAAAGGAAAAGAACCGACTATGAAAAAGCTAGTATTAACTATGGCAGTGCTGGTGGTAGCAATTGCATCAGGTGCAATTCTAATGGCAGGATGCGGCGGCGATGGCGGCGCATCTGTAGCTTCGGAGCCACAGGCAACGATTAATCCTATTACAGGAGAGGAAGTGGATAGCCTGCCGGCCAGACCTGTACAGGTATCAATTCCTAACGATACTTATGGAGCAGTTCCTCAGTCAAACATTTCCTATGCAGATATTATTTATGAGTTCCCTGTAGAGGGCGACCTGACAAGACTGCAGGCTGTATTCTACAGCCAGTTCCCTGACAAGGTTGGCCCTACAAGAAGTGTCAGATACTACTTCGTAGATCTGGCAAGAGAATACAAGGCTTTTCATGTTGGATACGGATGGGGTAAGCATGCTCACAGTTACATGTCAGCTTCAGGCCTGCCATTCATCAACGGCATGCAGGACACAGACCTGTTCTACAGAGTAGAAGATAAGGATGCACCTAACGATGCTTACATCAACTGGGACGACATCGCAGCTTACGGCGGATACGACAACGAACAGACAATCAAGGCATGGAAGTTTGCCGATGATGCGTGGATGGATGAAGCAAAAGCAGACAAGGCTGCTGCTGAGGATACAGTTGCAAACCTGAAGGATTCAGATGATCCTGAAGACCAGAAGGCAGTAGAAAAAGCAGAGAAGTATCTGGAATCCCTTGGAGAAGCAAATGAAATCAAGGTTTCATCACTGGGCTGTAACAGCACATGCAAATACGATGCTGAATCAGGACTCTACAAGAGATTCTGGTATGGTGAACCGTACATCGATAAAGAAACAGGCGAACAGCTTACATTCTCAAACATCCTGGTTCAGATGGTGCACAGCGATCTGATGACTGATGATGAAACAGGACTTCCTGATGAAAAGGGCAGACTCGAAATCGACATGAACTCACATGGTGATGCTTACCTGTTCACAGGCGGCAAGGTTATCAAGGGAACATGGTCAAAGAAGAATCCTGACAGCCGTACAATCTTCAAGGGTGTAGACGGCAAGCAGTTCAGATTTACACCGGGAAAGACATGGGTGTATGTTCTGGATCAGAACAAGGATTTCTCATTCCAGCAGGTAGCAGCAGAAACTGAGAATAGCGGTGATGAGGAATAGCAGAAGTTCATAATCCGCAGACACAGTTACAACTGTAAATGAAGCGAGCAAAAAAATAAAAACAATCCCGAGAATGCTTGAGCACGTTAAAGTGCGAGTTCTTCTCGGGATTTTATTTTTTTGCAAGTGAGTTTATGCAGTTGTCTGTGTCGAGGACATTGAAATTCTGCTATTCCTCGTCGCTGCTACTTTAGTTCCTGGAGAACCTTGTTGGCAACTGAACCGGCAACTTCTGAGCCGTAACCGCCGTTTTCAACAAGAACAACAAAGGCATAAGGATGATTCTCATCCTGCATGAATCCAACGAACCATGCATTAGGCTTCTTGCCCTTGCCGACTTCTGCCGTACCGGACTTGGCACAGAGGTGAAGACCAGGGAAGGCGTTTTCGCCACCGTAGTGCTTTTCCACGTTGTTGCGCATCATGGATGCCAGTGACTGAGCTGTTGTGTCATCTATCATGTCATCGGTTTTAAGAACTGCGGTCTTCGCCTGATCAACCTTCTCCTCCACGAAGTTCTGCGGGCTGAGAATCTTAGGCAGTACTGCAGTTCCATCATTGGCGATTGCTCCCATGTAAACCATCATTGCACAAGGGTTAACCATGTCGTGGTACTGACCGATGCCGGTCCATGCCAGATTTACGCCGCCGTCAGGATAATCGAAGGTGCTTGCTTCGGTTTCAATACCGTCAATGTCATAGCTCTTTGTAAGGCCGCACTTCTCAGTGTATTTCTCCATGAGACCGCCGCCAACCTTTTCTGCCAGCTTGCCGAAGTAGCAGTTGCATGAGACCTCCAGAGCCTTTTCCAGAGAAACGGTTCCGTGGGCGGACAGGTCGGTAACCTCATCGCCGTGACCGTAGTCTTCCTTGCCTGTGCAGTTAATTGAGAAGCTGTAAACATCATCCAGATTCTCAAGAGCTGCTGCTGCGGTTACAAGCTTAAAGGTTGAACCGGGAACAAATCTGGCAGAGGTAAATCTGTTAATGTATGCTCCATCAGGAATGGTGCCCGGCACATTAAGGGGGTCATATGTAGGTGAGCTTACCATGCACAGGATCTCGCCGGTTTTGTAGTTATATACTCCAACGGTGCCTTTGCGTGTTCCCAGAGCCTTGTAGGCTGTGGCGCAGATGTCTGCATCGATGGTGAGGTTTACATTCTCCCCTTCATTATTGAGAGATGGATTTTTTCACAGTCAATGGAATTGCCGT
>JAKSSH010000054.1 GCA_024403155.1 Clostridia bacterium
CCAAAATCTTTTATTATCTCAAGATAGTAGTATACACTTGCAGGAAGAAGATCGGCATGATTTATGGATGCTATTTTCTTATTCAGATTATCGAACGGACCAAGGTCAAGATAATCCTTGAAGGAGTCACCATTAATTTCAATATCTTCGAACCTGCCATCTTTGATCAGCGCCTTTATCTTCTCTCTGTATTCACCGATGCTGTCCCTGATATCCAGAAACTCACCGTCGGCAATTTCAAGAAGTCCTGAAAGACATGAAAGACTTCTCAAATACTCCTTTGGTACTTCAATGTCATTCTTGTATCCAATGTCATGATAGATCGTAGCCCAGACGTGCTGAAGTGCTGATCGCATCTGTATTTCGAATTTAATCTCATTTAATTCCGGTCTGTCTGCATCATAGTACAATGACTTGGGAAGTTGACATACATAATGAAGTGACATGTAGCCAAACTGATCCTGCTGAAGCATCTTTCTCTTATCAACAGAATTCTCACGGTCAACATTAAACAGACTTTCAACAAGCGCAGAAATTCTGTCCACTTCATCACTGTAGAATGTAATAACTCTACATCCAACGATGTCCGTAATCTCATAAATGGAAGCATACTTAGACCCCTTGAGTTCAAGTTTTCCCTCTAGGCTTTTGGCAGATTTCACGCGGCCTTCCACACCGGTAACAAATATTCCGTTTTTATCAATGGTTTCTCTCAGAAGATCCAGAACCTTGTCATTGAGAATCTCAAAGGACTCCCTCTGTTCCAGATATTCATCCATTATCATCTGAGCATGAGCATCCATTGCTTACCTCCGGCTAATAGAGTCTGATATTGCTTATTCGATAGTGAGAATATCAACAAAGCCTGTGATTTCAAACACTTCCATAATCACATCATTGGCATTTCTGATAACCATTTTGCCCTGCTTGTTCATTTTTTTCTGTGCGCCAAGAATTACTCTCAGTCCTGCAGATGAAATGTACTCCAGTTCTGCGAAATCGAAATCCAGTTCTTCAAGGCCTTCAATGCAAGCCTCGATTGCTGCTTCCAGATCTGGTGCAGTTGTAGTATCAAGTCTACCTTCTACTGCTAATGTTACTTTCTTGTCTTCCTGAGTTTTGTTAATGTTCATGTTTTCCTCCATTTTATTTACAGGCCTTTTCAAAGACCTTATCAACAAGCTCTGAAAACTCTTCATAAGCTTCAGTGCCAGCTAAATCTGATAGCGATGAAACAAGTCCTCTGTAATGCCATTCGTGGTCCTTCGGATCCTTGGCGTGGAACTTATTCCAGAACGAATCTCCCTCTGCGAAATAATCTCTGGCTATTGCTCTCATGTTGGAAAGCTTATCACCAATGGCAACTATCTTGGCATCATTGCTGCAGGCTGCGAGTCTGTCTATTGCCGCCTGTTTTCTTTCATGCCAGCTTTCCTCATCAGGTTTGCCTTCGATTACAATATCGCTTTCTGCCGCCACAAGCCCTGCAATGCGGTCTCCGAATTCTTTTCGGATATCTTCTTCGGTAAAAGCAGTATCTTCCACCACATCGTGAAGCGCGGCTGCAGCCAGAAGTTCCTGGTCTGCCGTAATGGTTGCCACTATTGAGACGGCCTCCATTGGGTGAACGATATAGGGGAAACCCTTTCCTCTTCTTTCTGTTCCTGCATGAGCATCCACTGCGAATTTCAGCGCTTTGTCAAGCAGTGCAGTATTCATTTTCTTTTCGGCCATATGAAGTGCCTCCCTTGATAAGTAATTATACTACATCTGATATTAAATATACACATAATAATCGTACAGTTTGCGTATACTCTTTTTATTAGAAAAAACTGATCTGAGCCGTTTCCGGAAGTCCCTCAAGAACTCCATGGGCTCTAAGCTCTTCAACTACAGTCTTGTTTACGTGACCTCTGTCCATAACCTCTTCCACGGTTTCGTATGGTCTGTCCCTGTAGCCCTGTGCAAATGATTTTGCCGCACCTTCGCCCATTCCGCTTATGGCCACAAACGGAAGCAGAACCTTTCCGCCTTTAACCTTGAATTTGGTGGCATCCGAATCTCCAAGTCTTGCCGGGGCGAATTCATAACCTCTGGCATACATTTCATATGCAACCTCCAGAACGGTAATATCTGCTTCTTCCTTCTTGGAAGCATCCTTGTTCTTTATCTCTTCCATTCTGTCCCAGACAGCCTGCTGTCCCTTCAGAATGACCTTCTCGTCAAAGTTTGCAACCTTGGTTGTGAAGTAAACCGCATAGAACTCTACAGGATAATATACCTTGTAGAATGCCTCTCTCATTGACATTAGTACATAAGCAACCGCGTGGGCTCTAGGGAACATATACTTGATCTTTTTGCAGGAATCTATATACCAGTCCGGAACATCATGTTCAACCATAAGAGCTTCCTGTTCTTCTGTAAGGCCTTTGCCCTTTCTTACCTTCTCCATGATAGTGAAGGCGTCTCCGTTTGGAAGTCCGTGCTTTCTAAGATAGTTCATAATGTCATCACGTGTTGCAATGGCTTCCTTCATTGTAGTTATGCCGTTAACTATAAGATCCTGAGCGTTTCCGAGCCATACATCCGTGCCGTGTGAAAGCCCTGATATTCTTACCAGTTCTTCTATGGATGTCGGCTTGATGTCATCCAGCATCTGTCTAACAAACTGGGTACCAAATTCGTGAATAGCGTAGCTGCCATGGGTGAAATGATAATTTGGATCCTTGATATCCAGGCCATCAGTACCATTGAAAATGGTCATCACCTTTTCATCTCTGATAGGAACAGTCAGAGGATCAACCCCTGTCATATCCTGAAGCTGTCTGATCATTGACGGAGCATCGTGCCCCAGTATGTCAAGCTTCAGCAGGTTCTCATCAATTGAGTGATAATCAAAGTGTGTGGTTATAATGTCCGACTTTACATCGTTTGCAGGATGCTGAACCGGACAGAATTCATATATCTCATGACCTCTCGGAACAATGATTACCCCACCGGGGTGCTGACCTGTTGTTCTCTTAACACCTTCACAGCATTTGGTTAGTCTGTCCATCTCAGCCCTGTTGGCCGATCCACCCTTTTCTTCAAAGTACTTGGCTACAAATCCAAAAGCAGTATTGCTCTGGATGGTGCCAATTGTTCCTGCCTTGAATACATTTTCAGCTCCAAAAATATCCTCAACATATTTCTGTGCCTTACCCTGATATTCACCCGCGAAGTTAAGGTCGATATCAGGTTCTTTGTTGGCCTCGAATCCAAGGAACGTTTCAAATGGAATAGTAAAACCTTCCTTATTGTATGGTGTTCCGCATTCAGGGCACACTTTATCAGGCATGTCCACACCGCAGTCATACTGACTTGCATCGCCCCATTCTATATGCTTGCAGGCCGGACAAAGATAATGAGCCGGCAGTGGATTAACCTCTGTTATTCCGGACATTGTTGCCGCAAATGATGATCCAACGGATCCACGGGAACCTACCAGATACCCCTCTGAAAGGGATTTCTGTACAAGCATTTCTGCTGAACGGTACATTACCGCATATCCGTTATCTATGATTGAGTTAAGCTCCTTATCAAGTCTATCCTGTATCTCGGTTGGCAGAGGATCTCCATACATTGCTGTGGACCTCTCCTTGCAGACCTTTCTCAGGTAATCTTCCGCACCATCAATTTTGGGCGGGAATTTTCCCTTTGGTACAGGCATCATCGGTTCAATCAGGTCCGCAATAAGATTGGTATTTTCAATTACAACCTTATGGGCTGTTTCTTCTCCAAGATATGAGAATTCCTCCATCATTTCATCAGTTGTTCTGAAATAGAGTCCTTCACCGCTTTCCGCATCCTTGTAGCCCTGTCCTGCCTGCAAAATCTTTCTGTAAAGTGCATCCTCCTCATCGAAATAATGAGCATCACATGTTGCACAAACAGGCTTGTCAAGTTTTTCTCCAAGGGCAACGATAGTTCTGTTGTAATCCTTTAACACTTCTTCGTCAGATACTATTCCATCTCTTACCATGAACATGCAATTGGCAATTGGCTGGATTTCAAGGAAGTCGTAGAAACCTGCAATCTTCTCCAGTTCCTCCTGGGATTTTCCTTCTCTTACTGCACGATAGAGTTCCCCTGCTTCACAGGCCGAACCCAGAATGAGCCCCTCTCTGTGTTCCATGAGAACGGACTTTGGAATTCTCGGTCTTCTGTAGAAATACTTCAGATGGGAATAGGAAATCAGCTTGTAAAGGTTCTTAAGTCCATCTCTGTTCTTTGCAAAAATAATGATATGTGACGTTCCTCTTGCTTTGAAATCAATAGTACCATCCTCGGCAACAAGCCCCTCATCATCCATCAGATACCCCTCACAGCCATAGAGAATTTTAATGTCTCCCGCTGCATGTGATGCCTCAGGAAATGCCTGCACAACGCCGTGGTCAGTAATGGCAACAGCTTTGTGTCCCCATTTCTCTGCAGTCTTTACAATGTTGGATGTGTTATTCATGCCATCCATTGCACTCATTTTTGTATGACAGTGAAGTTCAACCCTCTTTTCAGGATAGGTATCTTCACGTACTTTTTTCTCAGCCTTTTCAATGCTGTCAGCCATAACAGTTACAGCATTATCAAATCTGTCCCACTGAGCCTTGCCCTTTATCATAAGAGCAGATCCATCAGGCAGATGCTGCTGGATATCTTCCCACTTTTCATTAACAGCAAAACACTTCACACATATGCTTGTTTTTTTGTCAGTAACATACATGGTCACCAGCTTGCTGTCTTCGCTTATGGTTCTGCAGTCTTTTCTGAACAGTTCCCCTTCAATTACAACAGTACCGCTTTCTGAAGATATTTCTTCAATGGGAACAGGTTCACCTGTAACAGGTTTTCCCATAATCAGGTTACCTTTAACAGGTATATACTTCCTGCCGCGGCGACCGCCCTTCCATGTATTTCCGTTGCCTGTCCCGGTTGCAGCCATTTCAGACTCATCCTTCTTCTCAGGCATAGGTATTTCTCTTCCTTTTATATCCTTGTATTCAATAAAGAGATCCACATCTCTAAGGTCCTTAAGCTGACGTTTGAGTGCGGTCTTGAATCTCTCTGCAGACTCTGCACTGATAACAAAATTAAGCACAAGCTCCAGCCTTAGAACATGTGTCTTGCTGTCAATTGCGGCTTTATTTATACCTACAGTCAAGTCTTCTTTATTGAAATTTTCCGCTCTGGAAAAATCTATCGATTCCTCAAGAATCTTTTTCATCTGCCACCAGTTTTATTAGTTCTTCTGCAATATCTTCTTCTTTAACTTTACCTATCACTTCGCCCTTTGCGAAGAGAAGGCCTTCGCCCTTTCCACAGGCAACTCCGAAATCAGCTTCCCGTGCTTCACCCGGGCCGTTAACTGCACATCCCATGACGGCCAGTTTGATTCCCTTTCGTGCAAAACCGGACTCCATGAGTTTTTCCGCTCTGCGTTCCACGTCCTCAGCAATCTTTTCCAGATTTACTTCAGTTCTGCCACAGGTTGGACATGACACAACCTGAATTCCATCATCACGCATTCCCAGGGAAGCCAGTAATGCTTTTGCGAAATGTACTTCCTCAACAGGGTCTGCTGTTAGCGAAACTCTCATAGTGTCCCCGATACCCTCCAAAAGCAGCGCACCTATACCTGCAGCTGATTTAATCCTGCCACGGGACGGCGTGCCCGCCTCCGTTACTCCAATGTGCAGAGGATAATTGGATCTCTCATGAACGATTCTATATGCGTCAAAATTCATTTTCACATCAGATGACTTCAGTGAAATGACAATGTCTTCAAAATCATATTTCTCCAGCAGAGCAACATTTCTAAGCGCGCTCTCTGCCAGTCCTTCCGGTGTGACCTTGCCGTACTTTGCCAGAATATCTTTCTCCAGGGAGCCTCCGTTAACACCGACTCTGATTGGAATATGACAGGTCTTTGCTTTCTCAACAACAGCCTTAACATTTTCTTCCCCGCCTATGTTTCCAGGATTGATTCTAATCTTGTCAGCACCAGCATCCATAGCCGCCAGCGCCATGCGATAATCGAAATGGATGTCAGCAACAACAGGAATCCTGGCCTGCTTCTTTATTTCAGCAAATCCTCGAGCTGCCTCTTCGTCAGGAACTGTAAGCCTGATAATCTCGCAGCCTGCATCCTCCAGCCTTCTGATCTGCTGAACACAAGCCTTCACATCGCTGGTCCTGGTGTTGCACATTGACTGGATTGAAACGGGAGCTCCTCCACCTATTTGTATGTTTCCTGCGTTTACTTTTCTTTTCATAATCAGAATATCGGAATAATAAATCTAAGCACGTCGTTAAATGTCACATATATCATCAGAGCAAACAGAAGGCATATTCCTATGAAATGTATCTTCCCCTCCGTTTCATCTGATACTCTCTTGCCTGTAAACAGCCTGATAACCAGGAACAGCAGTCTTCCTCCATCAAGTGCCGGAAACGGCAACATGTTTATTATTGCCAGATTCAGTGAAAGCAATGCCGCCAGATATACCACATACATCAGGCCTGACTTGGCCGCCTGATTTGTGGCATACACAATTCCAACAGGACCGCTTAGTTCTTTAACCGATACCTCTCCCGTAAACAGCTGTTTAATTACCTTATACATTAGCGCTGTCATGGTTCCGGTATTTTTTATTCCGTCGGTTATGGCCGTGCCCGGATTATGCTCTGAAGCAGGCGTAATTCCGATCATTTTTCGATCGGCTTCCCTGTCATATTCCAGATTGGTGCTTAAAGTCAGTTCCTTGCCGCCTCTCTCAACGGTAATCTCTGCTTTATCATTTTCGTTAAACCCGATTGCATCAATCAGGTCGTTCCACTTATTTATCTCTTCGCCGTCTACGGATACTATTGTGTCCCCAGCCACAATGCCGGCCTTCTGAGCCGGTGAGCCATCCATAACCGTGTCTATGGTTGTTGTTGCTGTTCCGCTCCAGAATGCGATGATTATAAGCAGAATCACGCATGTAAGCAGATTCATGAGAGAACCTGCCGCCAGCACTATTGCTCTCTGCCATGCAGGCTGATTGTTAAATGCTCTCGGATTATCTGAGTCCTCATCCTCTCCCTCCATGGAACAGTATCCTCCAACAGGGAAAATTCTGAGAGCATACAGCGTCTCTCCCTTCTGCTTTTTGAATATAGCAGGACCCATGCCCAGTGCAAACTCGTTAACCTTAACCCCGCACAGCTTGGCCGTAATAAAGTGTCCCAGCTCATGAACAAAAATCAGCAGACAGAATATTAATATGGCGTATATTACTGTCATTTAATAATTACCCCTCCATCAGCTTTCTTACGTAATCTCTAATCTTCTTATCCTCTTCCAG
>JAKSSH010000055.1 GCA_024403155.1 Clostridia bacterium
AATGCTTAGCTGAGAACGGTCTGTAAAGTCTTACTGAGAGTACGCCGACCTTCTTGCCCTTTGCATTGAGGTAGTCAACAACTTCCTCTGCACAGTCACAGATTGAGCCCATTGCAATCATGATTTCTTCTGCATCAGGAGCACCGTAGTATTCATAAGGCTTATAAGGCTTTTCTCTTTCAACTCTCTCGCTCACACGATTCATGCAGTCAATAATTACATCGATCTGTTCTTCGTAATTCTTGTTGCATGCTTCCCTGTGCTGGAAGAAAGTTTCAGGCTGTTCTGCAGAACCGATAGCGTGTGGATGGTTAGGGTTCAGAGCGTTTGCCTTGAATCTCTTAACTGCATCCATATCGCACATGTCCTTCAGATCCTCATAATCCCATGTGTAAATCTTCTGCTGTTCATGTGAAGTTCTGAAACCGTCAAAGAAGTGCAGTACAGGAACCTTTCCTTCGATTGCAGCCAGGTGAGCCACAGCGGCCAGGTCCATTACTTCCTGAGGGCTTCTTGATGACAGCATTGCGAAACCAGTCTGTCTGCAGGCCATTACATCGGAGTGATCTCCGAAGATGTTAAGAGCATGTGTTGAAATAGCTCTTGCTGCAACGTGGATTACTGTAGGTGTTTCTTCAGCTGCCAGCTTGTACATATTAGGAATCATCAGGAGCAGTCCCTGTGATGCAGTAAATGTTGATGTCAGTGCACCTGCTGAGATGGCGCCGTGTACAGCACCTGCAGCACCTGCTTCAGATTCCAGTTCTACTACTTTAACTTCTTCACCAAAAATGTTCTTCCTATTCACTGCCGCCCATGCGTCAACATTTTCAGCCATTACGGATGATGGAGTGATAGGATAGATTGCTGCTACTTCTGAGAATGCATATGCAACATGTGCAGCAGCTGTATTGCCGTCCATTGTTTTTCTGGATCTCATGTTTTTCTCTCCTTTCATCCTACTTATCTAATTCCAAAGCTTCACGCTGGAGGTAATTATATTCAGGCACTTCTCTCTCAACGATAAGACCTCTTGAGCAAACGTACTTGCATACGCCACAGTTCATACACTTGTCGTGATCGATCTCAGGATGGCCGTCAACCATTTCGATAGCACCGTTAGGGCAGTTGTCTGCACAATCGCCACATCCGATACATCCCATGAAGCAGACTTCCATTCTTCTTTCAGGTTCAGCTTCTGACTGACATGCAGCCTGCTTAACGCCGATATATGGAACCATCTGAATCTTGTCCTTAGGGCAAGCTCTGGAGCAGTCTCCACAGCCTACGCACTTGTCAGGGTCAACCTTAGCAATGCCGAATTCGTTCTTGATGGCATCATATCTGCAAACCTTTGTGCAGTCACCGAATCCCAGACATCCGTATTCACAAACGTCCATGCCGTTCAGGTCTGCCTTTGCATCTACGATTTCCTTACAGGACTTGAATCCTGCAGCTTCCAGTTTCTGATGTCCAACGCTTCCGCCTGTGCATCTAACCAGAGCAACAGTTTCCTTAGCCTTTGTCAGATCGTGAAGTGTATCAACGATAATCATCTTTCGGCACTTAACGGCGCAAGTTACGCAGCCTTCGCATTTGTCGTAATTGATACGTGCAAATCTTCCGTCAACCTTTTCGCCCTGTACCATTTCAATTGCATCCTTAGGACATGCCAGAGCACAGTCTGCACAACCGATGCATCCGTATCCACAAATTTCAAGCACGTCAGCTTCAGTATCTCTTGATGAACAAGGGATAAAGTTTGTAGCGTCTGCAGGAACCATTTCAATGATTTCCTGGATACATCCACTAAGACATGCTTCACAGCCGGAGCACTTTTCTTTGTCAATAACTACTTCGCCGTCTACAAGTGACATGGCATCGAACTTACATCTTTCAATGCATGTTCCCAGTCCCATGCAGCCGTACTGGCATTCGCCCTTTGCAAAACCTGCCTTCTTGGCAGCATCACAGCTTTCACAAGCCTCTGCCTTGAAGCGATCCTTGCCTGCTGAGCAACCTGCGCACTTGATGTAAGCCACCTTGGCTTCAACAGCTACAGGTTCGACGCCCATGATTTCCGCAATTTTGGCCACTGTTTCAGTGTCAGCTGCAGGACAAAGTGTAATTGGAGCTCCATCTGCAATAGCCTGGGCACAGGCTTCACATGTAGGACATCCGCATCCACCGAATCCGCCGCAGTCAACGCCTGGCAGCAGCGCCAGAATTCGCTTAGCTGATTCCATAGTCATTCTTCATACCTCCATGAATTATTAGTTGTATTTTGTATACATTGTTGAACATTTTTTTATGCCTCAGGCACGATTATAATGAATTTGTTAAAAAAATAACTTTCACAAATCCCGCCTTTGGCACCATTACTATTTTAACACTTGCAACATTGTAGTCAACACATTTCTAACCTATTATGTGTTCTTTTTTTAAACCATTGTTTCCACGCTTTCAAGCACTAAATTTTATGTATTTCTGTACAAAAAAAAGAGCTTTCAGAAGGAAAGCTCGTTAATATTTTAACAGCACTGTAAATCCTCTATATCCATCACCTTGAATCCGTTGTTCTTCATCATTTCAGCAAACACCCCGCTGCCATTGATTAAATTACCGCTGAAGGTACCGTCATATATCTGATTCACTCCGCAGGACGGGCTTCTGGACTGCAGGATTACCAGATCAACCTGTTCTGCTTTTGCAATTTCCAGAGCTTTTTCGGCACCGGTTTTGTATTCGAAATCCACTGACGTTCCGTCCTCATTGCGAACCACACCATCCACAATCTCTCCGGGAGCTCTTGGAACAGGCAATCCGCCCATGATTTCAGGGCACACCTTGATTATTTCATGACCTTCCGTAAACTTCAGTAGTTTTTCGTTAAAATTATTTCCACCGCTATATTTAACATTGTCCCCCATTAAACAGGCGCTAACCATTATTTTCATCTGTTATCTCCTATCCACAATCGAGAATACTTCTTCGATTATTCTAAGGGCTGCCCAGCTGGTGATATCGTTAACATCCAGAGGTGGAGCCACTTCAACAATGTCCATATTGTTAATTGGTAGTTTCTCAAGCATGAAACGAACCAGCTTAATCAGCTCTCTTGAAGTGATTCCTCCGCTGCATGGAGTTCCTGTTCCCGGTGCAAATGCCGGATCAAGCACATCAATATCCAGAGTGAAATATATGGAATCATATTCGCTGAACTTCTGCTCAATGATTTCACAGCATTTCTCATATCCCATATCAAAAACATCCATGCCCGTAAGAACAGTCATTTCAGGATATTTTTTCATGAGAGCAACTTCTTCAGGCTCCGCAGCTCGGATTCCCAGAAACAGCAGGTCTGCGGGATTTACGATATCATCTATGGCTCTTTTTTCAGTATTAGCGTGCGACCACAAGTTTCCTTCATAACAGTCACAAAGATCCGGATGGGCATCAAAATGAATTATTCCTATCTTCTTGCCTTCTTCTGCCCTTTTAAATGCCTTGTGCAGAGGAATTGTAACGGAATGATCTCCTCCCAGAAACAGGTGGAAATTACCATGTTTCATTACCTTGAAAGCTTCTTCTTCAACCCTTGCAAATGATTCTTCCCAGGTACCGCTCATGTCAACGTCACCGAAGTCGTAAACCAGAGGCTGATCCTCAATCAGATAGAAATCGTCTGTTGAGCAAGGCATAAAAACCTCGCCAAACTCTCTAAGTTTTGCAGGTGCTTCAGCGGCTCCGGCCTCCTGTGTTGTACCCCCGTCAAAGGGCACTCCAAGTATTGATATTTTTGCCTTTTCAGCGTTTGGGGCATTTGCATCAAGCCATTTGTTTTTTGTCATATCTTTCTCCTATTCATCCATTAGTCCCATTCTTATCAGCCTGTCCACCATGTGGCGGTCGCCAATAAGCCAGAGCATGTCGTCTTTTCTCAATATCGTATCAATATCCGGGCTCACCATAGGCAGGAAGCCTCGTTCAATACCCAGAATGGTTCCTCCGCAGGCCTGACGAAGGCCGCAGTTTCTGATTGATTTTCTTATGAATTTTGAATTCCCATCAAGCTTAATAGGAACACATACCAGTTCCTTTTCTTCAGGCATGCCTTCAAATCTCTGCCCATATATGAAGTCCTTCAGTATTTTATCATCTGCATCTGTATATTCAATAGCCTTGTCTTTTTCCAGAAGCAATGTGCAGGCATCAACCTCGTCCCAGTTTCCCACCATCTGCAGTATGTCTCCGCACTGAATTGTTTCCATTGCAGAAGGCATGTTTATGAACTGGTCTCCTCTTATTATTCGAATAATGGTAACCACGAAATCTCTCCTGCTGGTAAAATCGATAATGGTTTTGCGAAAATCCGGATCAATGATTTCAAATTCAATAACATACAATGATTCGTTCAGCCATCTGTAGTCTCTGTCTTCCGTTCTGTCTCTCTTCGCCTTAACCAGGGTTCTGTCGGAGAAATTTGCTGCGAAACGCTTCTCCATGGCAATGGTAACTCCGTTCATCCAGCTGGATCTGGCAACCAGGATAATAGGGATTGCTACAGCAAGAACCAGGAGTGCGAATGGAATGTGAAATATCTTCCTCAATACCAGCGCAATGAAAATGGCTGCAATCAGAAGTCTCGATATTTTAAGGGTAACCAGCGGCAGATGATTTGATCTGTGCTTAACCCAGAGCTTTACGAATATTGTGTTGTTTGTAGTGTACATGAAATTAACAAAAGGCAGCATGAACAGAATAGTAATTCCCGCCGTAATGCAGTTGCCTGCAAATGTTGAATTCACCACATGGGCGATTTCCGGTGCCAGATATCTGGTTCCTGCCCAGTAAAACACAAACAGCACCGCACTTCCGATACAGGTTTTAATTCCAACCGTCTTCATGTACTGGTTCCAGTCCGGATCCATTGAGTGTGTGAACTGGTTTTCAGAAGTGTTTCTCCTGATAAGCAGCTTTGCCCTGTCAGGAAGTTTTCTGTCAAGGACTCCGTAGAACTTTTCAGAGTTTTTGATGAATACAGGAGTCGCAAAGGCAGTAATAACGGAAACACAGACTATTATCGGATAGAGAAAGTCATCTATTACCCCAAGGGACTGCCCCAGGGACGCAACGATAAATGAAAACTCACCTATCTGCACCATGCTGAAACCGCCTCTTATCGCTGTTCTAAGTGACTGTCCTGAAAGCAGGAAACCTATTGTTGAGAACAGCATCTGACCCAGTATTACAACCACACTAAGTATGATAATTGGCACTATGTATTTAACCAGCAGCGATGGAACAATAAGCATTCCAACGGATACAAAGAATATTGCGCCAAACAGATCCCTTACAGGCTTTATTAGAGCCTTGATTCTGTCAGACTGAATTGTTCCTGCCAGAATTGATCCTGCAAGGAATGCCCCCAGTGCAGATGAGAATCCTATTAATGATGCAATAACCACAAGCAGCAGGCAAAGACCGATTGAAATTATAAGCAGCATCTCATCATTAAGAAGTCTGCTGACTCTTCTGAATGCAGACGGAACAACGTAAATTCCCACCAGAACGAACACCAGAAGATAAAGAAGCATCAGCCCCAGCTTGCCCGCCAGTTCAGGTCCGGAAACGTTGTTTCCCACCGAAATGGTAGACAGTACCACAAGCATGAAAATTCCCGCAATGTCCTCGATTACGAGAGAGCCCAGTACCACATGAGCGAACTTCTCATTTTTCAGATCGTATTCATCATATGATTTCAGAATTATCATGGTAGAAGACATCGAGAGCATTCCCCCAAGGAAAATGCAGTCCATCTTCCCCCATCCAAACAGGCTTCCGACGCCTGCACCAACCAGAATCATCATGGTCATGACAGTTGCGGACACAGTGAAAGCACTGCCCCCGATAGTGGCAAGTTTCTTGAAGCTGAAGTCCAGTCCCAGGCCAAACATAAGAAAAATAATTCCTATGTCAGCCCATGTTGTGATGTCCTGCTGTTCAACAATTGTAGGGAGCCAATCGAAATTCGGGCTAATCAAAAAGCCCGCGACAATGTACCCAAGTACAACGGGCTGTTTTATCTTTCTGAATATTATTGTTACTATCCCTGCTACAACAAGGATTAATGCCAGATCGGCAATCAGAACATCAAGATGCACCATGACCCCCCTCTCATGCTTATTACATGTATCAGTATATCATAAGAACAGGCGTCCGCAAAGTCTGCTGATGTCTCCGTAGAACTCTCCTTCCCTTTTCTGTATCCTTATATATGTTCTGGTTGGTATTATCTCCTCGCTGTCAGTTTCATTCTCATCAGGTATGGTTTTGCACATGTTTTTTACCTTCATATACTTGTCGAGACTTTTGTCTCCATTACAGCATATTACCTGGCTCAGATAGTTCAGCTCCCGGTTTTTTGCATCGATAGGTCCTTCCACCAGGCACATCTTTTCTGTAAGATTCATGGCTGCCAGCCCTGCTTCTGTGAGACAGCTGGAGAAATCCATAATCACACAATCGTATCTGCCGCAGTCCACAAGGGACGCCACAAGCTTCTGAATATCGTCGGTATCCAGTTCCCGCAGCGGATTTTTTCCCTTGGAAGGAGCAAATGCCTCTATCCCATAGGGATCCTTAACCAGAAACCCGTCAAGAAAAGGGATGCTTTCCGGCAGATTGTTCCTTTCTCTGTTGTGATTCAGAAGCCTGTAGAGAAATTCCCCCACACTTCGTGTTCCCGGTGTAATGTTAAAAAAATTACCGGTGGATTCCACGTCCTCCAGGGACAGATACAAAACTCTCATTCCGTGAAATCGGGCCAGCTCCCTTGCAACGTACAGGGCCAGTGTTGTACATCCGGTTCCTCCGCTGCAGGATGCAAAACCAACCAGCCTTACATTATCATTCCTGACAAAAACCGAACTTCTCCCTGTGAGATGGCTGTAGATATCAAAAATAGCAGACAGCATAGTATGTGCCGAACTGTATTTGTATATGCAGAATTTATTAAGCTTATAATCATTCCTCATCAGTGATGTCTTATCCGTAAGAAAAACAATGTTATCCCCATATGATTCACTTATTTCATCTCCGGCCCACAGTACAATATCAAAGGTGTCATAGTAAGCACCTCTGCCCTCATACTCCGACCATTCTCTTACGAATCCTTCACTGTCAAAAACTTCGATATCAAAATCTCTGCATGCATTCAGCAAAGACAAAGACAAGGCCCTGTTATAGGCCTCGTCTCTTGATACTATTGCTATTCTAAGATTCTCCACAGCCTTTTCCCCTTTACTATAAATGGTATTATTTACCATAATTGTAACTTATTTGGAAA
>JAKSSH010000056.1 GCA_024403155.1 Clostridia bacterium
TAATATACGTAAACCTTAGGAAGTCTCTGGCCGAAGGCACAGGCGATTTCGTAGTTAATGGTTCCTGTTGCCTTTGCGATATCGTCGGCTGAGATTTCGTAGATTCCGTCTTTGCCCATTACGGTTACTTCGTCACCCAGACGAACGTAAGGAACGTTTGTAACGTCGATCATGCACTGGTCCATGCAGATGTTGCCTGTAATAGGAGCCTTAACTCCGTTTACGATAACCTCTGCCTGGGATGAGAATGGGCGAGGATAGCCGTCTGCATATCCAAGAGGAATTGTTGCAATGAGACTGTCTCTTGTTGCTGTCCACTTGCGGCCGTAGCTGATTGTTGTTCCTGCAGGAACCTTCTTCAGGTGAACGATGTTTGCCTTAACACTCATAACAGGCTTCAGATCCAGTTCGTTTCTGTCAACTTCGTCTGACGGATACAGTCCGTAAAGGATGATTCCGGGACGAACCTGATTGAAGTGAGCGGATGGAATTTCCATGATGGCAGCACTGTTTGAAAGAGCTCTCATTCTAGGGAAGATGTTCTCGTTAATCAGTGCCTTGTAGAATGCATTGTATCTTTGTTCCTGAAGTCTTGCATAGTTCTTGTCAGCAGCATCTGCTGTGGCGAAGTGCGAGAACAGGCCCACGATTTCAACATTTGAAAGGCCGGCAATCATCTTAACGTCTGCAACAGCATCTTCATCTTCAGGGCAGTAGCCGATACGGCCCATGCCGGTGTCTACTGCAATATAGCATTCAACTTTCTTTCCTGCTTCCCTGGCAACCTTGTTGATTGCTTCTGCGTTTTCGAAACTGCAGACTACGGGGGTCAGGTTATATTCAATAAGTACGTTTGCATAAGGGTCAGGGGTAAGACCCAGAATCAGAATCTGTTCAGATTCGAAACCGGCCTCACGAAGCTTAATTGCTTCTGACAAAGTGGCAACTCCGAAGGAATCAACACCATTTGCTCTCAGTACTGATGCACACTTAACGGATCCGTGGCCATATCCATCGGCCTTAATGATTCCTGTAATTTTCTTGTCCGGTCCAACCTTCTTGCGAATGTTTTTAATGTTGTAGTCCAGGTTACTTACATTGATTTCAGCCCAGGCTGCTCTCATAGCGTCCTTATACATTTCTTGAAAAATCCTTTCTATCTTCAATTATATTTAATCAATAAAAATGCGTGAACGAACATTCCGTCTGTCCACGCACTCATTATAGCACTTTAACATTAACTATGAAAGTGTTTAGCTTTCGCTATGAGAGACTTTCCATTTCGCTGTCTCCCAGAGTGTGCTTAACTCTGTCTTTTTCTTCTGCCGACTTGGCGTCATTCCAGTGATCCATAGTTCCTACCAGATATCCTGTGATTCTTCTGATTCTTTCGAAAGGGACAGAAGTGAATTCATAATTCAGATCAGCAAATTCCCCATCGATATTGATGTCCAGTTTTTCAAGTTTTCTGTGGTACTTGTTTTCCAGATATTCTACGTAAGCCTGTGCTTCCTTCGCTCCTGCGTTTCCTGTGATTACTACTGACATTTTGTTTCCTCCTATATATGCAAAATCAATACTTTCCTTATATTAGCCCCTCCGGGAACATCCCCCTTATATAGAGGTTGCGTGTGAAAGAATTATATATTAAGCACAAGATATTGTATAGAGTTTTAAGGCAAAAAAACATCAAAAAAACAATCTGGACTAAAAAAGTCCAGATATTTCAATTTCATTATGTATTTTATCGCAAATTGCCTTTGCCAGGCGCTGGTGCTGGTCCGGATCCATATGGATGCAGTCAAGCTTTGATGGAACCGCATAATCCGCTGCGTTCAGGAAGTGGCAGGTTTTGCCTTCAAAGTTGAAGTTCGCCGCGGCCTGTTTAAGAGCGTCGGCCAGTTCTCTGGATTTATCTGCGGAGCTCTGGTCAAACTGATCGCTAAAAGGTGTAGCCTTAAGTTTATCGCTAACCTCCACCGGGGAGATAAGCAGAAATTCCGGAACGTATTCCTGCTGTTCAAGCAAAAGCGTTGCGGCTTCATTCATCATGTTCAGCATGGCGTCTGCAATGGTTTGCGGGGTGGCATCATAGAGATTCTTCAGATCATTGGTACCCAGCATAAACACCATAAGGTCAATTGGTTTATGGCTGTTGAGAATTGCGGCCATTCCGTAATCACCGGTTTTCCATGGACATTCCTCCACGTAATTGTAAGCAGTTCTGCCGTTACAGCCTTCCTCAATTACACGATATTTGTCTCCCAGAAGTTTCTGCAAAACCATTGTCCATCGCACATTCACGCCGTGTCTTTTCTGTGACAAAGGATCGAAACCGTAGGTATTGGAATCCCCATAGCAGAGAATAGTGCGGGGCTCTTCTGTTGCGTCTGCAAGTTCCAAGTCATGGGAGGAAATTTCAGCAACGGAAGAACTGCTTTTGCAATTCAAGACTCCCGGTCCGAATTGTTTAACCTGTTCCATCATGTGACCGATATTACCCTCTCCGGCAAAGACATCCTGGTCAAAGAAATCCGAATCAACAGGCAGCCAGTGAAGAGGGTGCTTCTCCTGAATCAGATGAACGTAGCCATCCAATACGCCAACGTAAACCTCAACGTAGCAGTTCTGGTTATAGTACGTGAAATCCATCATATGGTGCAGCTCCACGTCCATTTTTGAAATACCTGTTTCCTCGTAGAGCTCCCGATATGCCGCCGTGAAACCGTCCTCGTTCCTGTCGATTTTGCCGCCAACAAGGTTGAACTTGTCCTTGTAGGGATCCGTCAGCCTTTTGCAGAACAGCACACGTTTCCTGTCCTTGCTGTATACGATTATGCAGTTATATCCCTGCATGATTATGCTCCTTTGTCTTGAAAATAAACCTGCCTATATGTTACTATATGAAAGGTGCCAATGCAATGTAGCGTTGCCCGAACAAGCGCGCCCGCGCTTGAACACACCAAACTGAATATGCCCTCATAGTTAAATGGATATAACAAATCTCTCCTAAAGATTAGTTGCTGGTTCGATTCCGGCTGGGGGTGCCAATAAAAAAGATGACAGATTTTGTCATCTTTTTTTGTTACTAATTTAAGGATTATAGAAACTACATATTGAATCTATCCATATAGTCCCCATAATATTTGTCAAAATCATGCTCTTTTTCGATTTCCATCTTGGATATCATGCCATGCTTTTCAGTGAGTTCATCATGGTCCATTCTGATGGCAATACCGATGTTAGAACAGTGGTCACCGATTCTCTCCAGGTCTGTGAGCATATCATTAAAAACAAAAGCCGCTCTAAGGAAGTTGGCGGAACCGGCCTGGGATTATCCATCGTTAAGCACGCCGTAAAAATGCACGGCGGTGATATAAGTATCGTCAGCACCCCGGGCAAAGGAACAACCGTAACGGTACGGTTTTAAATGAATATATGTGATGCCATAAATTCTGAAATATAAGAAGCTAGAAGGCTAACAGATTCTTCGCCGGAGAAACAATGTATGTTCTCCGGTTTTTTTATGTAATCAGCAAACCATTCTCTGAAACTGGTGGGGGTTATCCTCCACCAATACTTGAAGTGTTTATAGAAGTATTTGTCATCGGAAAAGCCGCAGGCACCGGAGATTTCGATGATTGATTTGTCGGTTGTCAGTAGCAGAGTCTGGGCGTTATAGCAGCGCATGTAACCCACCATCATACTGCAGTTGCCGTAAGGAGATTTCTTGACGAACTGAGAAAAGTAGTTTTCATTTATGTGAACTTTCTCAGCTAGCATGGATATGCTGAGTTTCTCAGAGTAGTGGTTGTAGCAATATTCGTATATACTGCGGAAACGTTCAACCAGGTTCTTGTTATCATGAGGCGGGTATTTTGAAATGAGGCTGAGCCAGTCGAAGTATTCGCACATATGGTTAGCTATTGTATTGGAGGCAGTTGTTGCGTAGTCGGAATCAAAACCCCCTTTTTTCACATATGCAAAAGCAACGGAAAGCAGATAGTATTTCATCTGCTCCAGATCTTTTCGCTGAAAATCCTTACAGCTTAAATCCTCGCAGGCAATATAAGCTTGGGAAAGAAAATCGAAGGGCATATTGACCTTTGTTAAATCCAGCTGAACCAGAAGTGTGACGTTGTCCTCATTGGAGAAGATACAGTGCAGATCATCCAGATATATGGTAAACATTTCTCCTTCCTGGAGCGTTATGTTTTCGTGATTGCAAACCAGGCTGACGCGACCCTTAAGACAGAACACAAATTCCGTGGCCTTAGAATGAATGTGAGGCTGAATGTGTCTGATATTAGCAATAGTAATTGCCAGGGGTGTACCGTCAATGTAATTCACAGGTTCATCAGGTATATTTAGAATCGGACTGCTTTTGCGCATATATAACTCCTTGTTTGCTAGCACCCCTCCCTTAAAAGTATACCGTCAAATCTTATCAAAAATCAACGATTTTTCACAAAATTTATCGGTTGTTATGTTGCGGCCAAAATGTCAGAATTATGTTGTAATTATTATCATTATTTAGTTTCACGGAGGTGGCATTATGGGAAACGCCAGTATGAAAAACCTGCTGGGTTACGGAATTGGACAGGCAGGTGACTCAATACCGTATTGTATGTTCTACACATTCTTTATTTACTTCCTGACAGACAACGTAGGCTTAAGCCCTATGTTGGCCGGAGCAATCTCTCTGGTAGCTGTTTGCTGGGATGGTATCACTGACCCAATCGTAGGATTCCTGTCAGACCGTTCAAAAAATCCAAAAGGCAGAAGAAGACCTTGGATGATCAAGAGCTGCATACCTCTTGGAATCGTAGTATTCCTGTTGTTTGCACCTTTTGACATGCCGACATATGGTCTTAAGGCTGCATATTACTTTGTAGTAGCTGCTGCATTCTGGACACTTTATACTACTTATGTAATTCCTTACATGAGCCTTGGTGCTGAAATTACAACAGACTACAAAGGTAGAAATTACATCAGAATGTATAACATGATCTTCGGTGGACTGTTCATGCTGCTGTGTACTTCAGGCCCTACAGTTGTACAGGCATGGGGTGTTGAACACGGCATGAGCGACAGAGGCGCATGGGGCGTATCCGGAATTATATTCGGAGCAATGGCAACACTGTTTGCACTTATCTGCTGCGGCGCAACCAAGGGAACAGAAAGACCTGTTGAAGATGTTCCTGATGAAGTTCAGCATGAAAGCCTTATTCAGGTTCTTAAGGAAACTTGGTCAATCAGACCTTACAGACAGCTGTGTATTGCAACAGTATTCTATTTCATAGGAACAATCGCATGCAGCTCCGCACAGGCTTACCTGATTATATATAACTGCAATATGACATATGGTCAGCAGGCATGGTTCTGGATCGTATATGCTATCGCTTATACAGTAATGGTTCCAATCGGAAGTGCTTTTGCGAACCTGATGAGTAAGAAGGCCTCCTTCATGATAGGCCAGGCGGTAATGGTTGCTATCGGAATCATATTCTTTATTACAGGAATCAATTCATTTGTTGTATCATGTGTATATATCACAATCTTCCAGTTTGGTAACGTTGTTTACTGGACAAACTACATTGCTTTTGCATATGACTGTGCAGAAATCGATGAATACAAGACAGGCAAGAGAAGAGAAGGTTCGCTGTGCGCTATCGTATCATTCGCACAGAAGTTTGGTTCCGCAATCGGAACTTACACAATCGGCCTTATGCTTACTCTGGTTGGATATGATGCAATGGCAGAAGTTCAGACTCAGGGAGCCCTGAATGGTATTCTGGGACTGTGCACACTGCTTCCAGCAGCAAGTGCACTTATTGCAATGATTATTCTTGCCAAGTATCCTGTTGGACCAAAGGAATATGACATGATTGTGCAGGCAAATGAAGACAAGAAGGCAGGCAAGGAAGTTGACGAAACTCCATTTAAGCACTGCTTATAATTTTAAGGACAGAGATAAAAAATGATTACAAGTGATAATTATATTCTGACTAACATTACCATAATTGATGGCATGGGAAATGAGCCGGTCAGCGAGCAGTACATGCATGTTTCAGGAAAGCACATTGTGGGTCTTGGCAACATGGCTGATCTTAAGGATACCGGTGATGTTGAGGTCATTGATTATTCAGGCAAGTATATTATGCCGGGAATGATCGATGCGCATATTCACATGGTTGGGGGCAGAGGCTCCGGTGATTGGGGAGACACGGAAATTTTGTGCGAACCTGATCAGGTCAGATCAATGCGTTCTGTTTATGAAGCTCAGAAAATGCTGAAATACGGCTTTACAACTGTTCGTGATATTTCCTGGAACAGTCTGTATCTTAAGAGGATATTTGATGACGATGTAATGCCGGGACCGAAGGTTGTTGCCTGTGGACCGGGGCTCGCTAGAACAGGCGGACACTGTGATAGCCCGCAGTTTGAACTGGACTACGTTAAAAAACATCACTTCTGGGCAATCATATCAGATGGTGTTGACGAGTGTCGTCGCAATGTCAGGAAGGTGCTGCGAGAAGGCGCAGACCAGATAAAATTCTGGGGAACCGGTGGTGGCAACTGGGGAACTGACAGAATATCAGATACCCATTATTCTTTCGAGGAAATGAAGGCTATCTGTGACGAAGCCCATATGATAAAGGGCACTCTCGTATGCGCTCACTGCGAAACAGAAGAATCAATCAGAATGGCGATTGAAGCCGGTGTTGATACAATCGAACACGGGGAAGAACTGACAGAAGAACTGGTTGATATGATGGTTGAGAAGGGCATTATTCTTGTGCCGACTCTCTATCTGATTGCAAACTGGTATGACATTATAGATCTTCCGGGAAATGACGCGCCAAAACTAATAAGACCAGACGCATTCCTGCAGAGAGATCTTGGTGCCATGATAACTGACGAAGATAAAGCAGCATACAAGGAGCGTACTCTCAGTAGCTACAGAATGGCACTGAAAAAGGGCGTTCGAATTGCCGTAGGATCTGATACAGTTTACGAGCCGGCATGTGAATACGGACAGCAGACACTAGACGAGTATAAAGAACTTGTAGACAGAGGAATGACAGTTCTTCAGGGCATTCAGGCTGCAACAGAAAACGCAGCATATGCCTGCGCAATGCAGCATCGAGTTGGTGCCATTAAAGAAGGTCTGGAAGCTGATTATCTGGTGCTGGATGAAAACCCTGCATCATCTGTAGAGGTTCTTTACAACCATGACAGTATCAAGCAGGTAGTCCTTAACGGTAAGACCGTTGTTGAGAATGGACTGCTGATGTGGTAATTTATAAGAAATAAAAATGCGACAAAAC
>JAKSSH010000057.1 GCA_024403155.1 Clostridia bacterium
GGGGCCGGCGGCGAAGAATCCGGCGGTGCTGAGGTGCATGTTGTTCCTATGAACTGTATGAGTGGCGCAGGCACAAAAGAGCTGCTGAAAGTCATGGAAAAAATGGACAGAAAACGCAGCGGAAATGCGGCTATGAAACCATTTAGAATCATGATTGTGGGAGTGCCGAATGTGGGCAAATCCTCCCTTATAAACCGCATGACAGGACACAGGAGTGCCAAGACCGGAGACAGGCCGGGAGTTACTAAAGGCAAGCAGTGGCTGAAACTGCCAAATGGCATGCAGCTGCTGGATACGCCGGGTATTCTGTGGCCTAAATTTGAGGATCCGAAAGCAGGCATGAACCTGGCATTTTGCGGATCCATAAAGGACGAAATTCTTGATGTTCCAACACTGGGAATGGAGCTTATCGGAGTGCTCAGTGAACGTTATCCGGAGCTGCTTATTTCCCGCTATAAACTGGATGGATTATATGAGGAAGGTGAGGAGTCACCGGAGACAGGATATCCAATGGAAACTGCTCAGGATCTTGCCCTTGGAAATATGCACATGATAGCACTGAAGAGGGGCTGCATTCTGCCAGGAAAGAGAATAGATTATGAGCGCATCGGGAAGCTGGTTCTGGATGAATTCAGGGCGGCTACCATTGGTCGGATTACATTAGAGTGGCCGGAATAGCTCTGTACAATATAAAGAAATATGACAAAAGAAGAACGCATACAAAAGCAAATAGAACGTCTCGCCGAGATGAAAAAACCAGAAGCTGAGTTGCACGCTCAGGGCTATAAATACATTGCCGGCGTGGATGAAGTCGGCAGAGGTCCACTGGCAGGCCCCGTTGTTACAGCAGCGGTGGTTTTGCCTGAAGATTTTGATGTGCTGGGAGTGGACGATTCCAAGAAATTATCCGAGAAGCGCCGTGAGGAACTTTATGAGAAGATCATCGATGGCTGCGTGGCGTACGGAATCGGAATGTCGGATCATCAGGTGATTGATGATATAAACATTCTCAACGCCACCAAGGAGGCCATGAAGCAGGCAATCGCTGAGTGTGAGATTATGCTGGGAGAAGCCCTGGCGGATGGCGGAGAGCAAGGCGAGCTTGAAGTGGGACAGGCTGATTTTGCGAAGCCTAGAAAGCTGGACTACGTGCTCTTCGATGCTGTAAAGATTGAGAACCTGGATGTGCCACAGCAGGCGATCATCAAGGGGGATGCCAAGGTGCTGGCCATTGCAGCAGCATCCATTGTTGCCAAGGTTACAAGAGACCGGATGATGGTGGAGTATGCCAGTAAGTATCCGTGGTACGCTTTTGAATCCAACAAGGGCTACGGCACGGCGGCACATTACGAAGGGATACGAAAGCACGGAAGCTGTCCGATTCATCGGATGAGTGTAATGAAGAATATGCATTAAGAAGGAGATAGATTTATGGCTGAAATACTTAAGGGTATGCCTGTTGCAAAGGCAATGACTCAGGTAAGTGCAGGGCGTGTAGAGGCCCTGAAGGAAAAGGGCATTGTGCCTACGCTGGCGATTGTCAGACTGGGTGAAAAACCAAGCGACATGTCCTACGAAAACGGGGCAAAGAAGAGAGCGGAGAAAACCGGTGTTGAAGTGAAGCAGTTTGTACTGCCGGAATCCACAACACAGGAGGAACTGGCTGATGTTATCAAAGACATCAACGCTGACGACAGCATTCACGGAGTGCTGATGTTCAGACCCCTTCCTAAACATATAGATGAGAAGGCTGTTTGCGAAATGCTGGATCCTGCCAAGGATATGGACGGAATCACCAGTGGATCAATGGCTGGAGTTTTCATGGAAAACGGAATGGGCTATCCGCCATGCACAGCCAGTGCAGTAATGGAAATTTTAGATCACTATGGAATCGAGCTTAAGGGCAAGAAGGTGACCATTTTCGGTAGAAGTCTGGTTATAGGCAAGCCCGTGGCAATGATGGTAATGGGCCGTCACGCAACAATCACAATGTGTCACAGCAGAACCACCGGTGAGGATTTTGCAAAAGCAGGTCAGGAGGCAGACATCGTAATTGCTGCTCTGGGTCGTGCTAAGATGATTGACGCTTCTAAGCTGGGCAGGGATCAGGTGATTATCGACGTTGGCATTAACGTGGACGAAGAGGGTAATCTCTGCGGAGACGTGGATTTCGATGCTGCAGAACCTAGGGCAAAGGCAATAACGCCGGTTCCTAAGGGGGTTGGCAGCGTTACAACGGCTGTACTCATGAAGCACGTGGTTGAAGCGGCTGAGAAGAAGCTTTAAGCCCTTATCTGGATTAACAAATATATATATTGAACTTGCTGTTTTAGTAGTATAATAGCATTATGAATAATACTGACTATAATGCAGCAAATTTCAATAGGGGAAGATATACGATTAATGCGATAAAAAAAATCGCCACTATTGTTGTGGCGATTTTTTTTGTGCTGGGATGCATGTATGTGCCGGGTTCAGAATTTGTGGGCGAAGCCCATGCGGCTGATGGGATTGCCGGAAACTATGTTGAAGGCGAAGTAATCGTCAGCTATGTTGATACCAAGGATATGAACCTGACCTCAAGTCAGGAGAAGAAGATAGATAATACGCTGGGTGATGCCGAAGAGATAATGACTCTGGAGGACGTGAGCCTGGCGGATGTTGATGTGGATGAGTCAAAGCTGGTAAAGAGTGCGCGAAAAAGCGGTGAAGTTGATGAAACACTTGCGAAGGTCAGTTCCGATACTGAAAGCACAACTGAATTGATTTCAGAAATTGAGAAACTTCCTAATGTAAGTAGTGTTGAGCCAAACTATATTTTCTCAGTGATTGAGGATTCTGATGTGGAACAGGCGACTGTAATTGAGGAACCTGCAGATTCTGAAGATGTTACAACTGAGACAAACGAAGAAGAAAACACTGAGGCTGTAGAAGTCGTAGACGAAACGAAAACTGAGCAGGAACCGACTGTTAATGAAATTTACACCGGCGGACGTACAGGGGAACAGTGGGCATATAATAATGCACAGTATGGCATGAATGTGCCAAACTGGAATAATTCTGAAAATATAAACGCTGACGGTACTGTTGTTGCGGTGCTGGATACCGGCGTTAATTATAACCACGAGGACTTGAAAAATGTCATGTGGAAGGATGAAATCGGCGTTGGTGGCGGTACATATGGCAAGGATTGCATTAATCACGATAATGATCCTATGGATGATCATCACCATGGAACCCATTGTGCCGGTATTGTTGCAGCACAGTGGAACAACACAGGTATCAGCGGTGCTGCAAACGGAACAAAGATAATGGCTGTAAAGGCCGGAGCCTCAAATGGAGGGTTCAGTTACGATGCAATATTGCAGGGCTACGAATATATAATTAAAGCAAAACAGAAGGGCGTAAATGTCGTTGCAATTAACAATTCCTGGGGTGGATCTTCCGGAAGAATTGACAATCTATTGGAGTTGATTGATGAAGCAGGAGCATTAGGAATTGTATCTGTTTTTGCATCAGGAAATGACGGTAGCAACTGCGATGCGCCGTATACTTTTGTTTCCGGGGGAGACAGATATATCAGTTACAATCTCTGCTATTTTCTGAAGGATAATCCATATGTAGTCACAGTAAATTCAATAACATCAAGCGGGGCCAAAGCATCTAGCAGCAACTATGGTGCTGAAACAACTGACCTGGGAGCACCAGGTGATAACATTATTTCAACGCTTATAAGTGGGTATGGCTATATGAGCGGTACATCTATGGCAACGCCTGCGGTAACTGGAGAGGCTGCAATTATATCGGCGGAATTTTCGGGAGCGCCAGCCGATGTTAGAGCATCAATAATAACCGGAAATACTAAAAGTAATAGTAACTTAGCAGATAAATGTAAGACTGGAGGTCAGGCAGATGTTACCCTGGCTCTTTCAGCTGATCCTCATGAACTGCAATATGGAAATTTCAAACTTTCAGCTAAAAGCTTTACCTATGATGGTACAGGGAAAAAACCGGAGGTAATAGCAAATAAGCTCGAAGAAGGTAAAGACTATGAGGTAATTTATCAAGATGATGTGATAAGTGCTGGGACACACAAGGTTATAGTAAATGCACTTGGAGATTACTACGCAGGTTCTGTAGAACTGACATACACCATCAACAAAGCCACCCCTCAGGTTTCCTTAAGAAGTGGCGGATACATTTATGACGGTGGAGTTAAGTCAAATGCTGTAACCGTCAAGGGAGCAGATGGCGCAACATGGACAAACGGCAATCAGTACAAGCTCAGCGGGACGTTATCTGCCAAGATGCCCGGAACATATAGTGTGACCGTGACTCCAACCGATACAAGCAACTACAATGCTGTAAGCAAATCATTCAGCATTTCAGTTCAGCCAACGACCATCAAGAGCCTGTCCGGAGCCAAGAAGGCCTTCAAGGTGAAGGCTGCAAAGAAGGGCAAGAACTACGTAACCGGTTATCAGGTGCGGTACAGTCTTAACGAGAGTATGTCCGGAGCCAAGACAAAGACCATAGGAACCAAGTATTCAAGAGTGTCCAAGAAGGTTACAAAGTTAAAGGCTAAGAAGACATACTATGTTCAGGTGAGATCCTATAAAACAATAAGCAAGAAGAAGTACTATTCAAGCTGGAACGCTGTTAAGAGCGTGAAGACCAAGTAGTTTCAGGTAATACAAACTGACATGCAAAAGCAATACTATGCGGAGAGCGAAAGCTCTCCGTTTTTTATTATGAAAAAACGAGAGAGGATAACAAAGCAACGGGTTGCATACTACCCAAAATTATGATAATATTTAAAAAAATATTACAAAAAGGGGTAATATACTATGCTATTATACTATGGAGCAGATAGGCTGGTGGCAAAACCGGAGTTTAACTTTGGTAATCCAAGCAATGATTATGGACTTGGGTTGTATTTGACGCCGGACAAGGAAACAGCCAGGCTTTGGGCCAGCAAAAACAAGGAGGGCGGGTTTTGCATAAGTTACGAAGTGGACATGAGTAAACTTCGTGCTTTTGATATGCGAGAGGTGAATGAAGAGAATGTTCTGAAGTGGCTGAGCATTCTTGTTCAACATAGATTTTCCAGGGATGAGTACGAGACATATAGAAAAAATGTGGAGTGGCTTAAAGAACAATATCAAATAGACGAGAGGAACCAGGATGTAATAATAGGTTATAGAGCAGATGACTCATATTTTACATATTCTAGAGATTTTGTTGCAAACAGCCTGTCTCTGGAAACTCTGGCTGAGGCCATGAAACTGGGGAAACTGGGAGAGCAATACGTTCTAAAGAGCAGAAAAGCCTTTAATTGCATAAGTATGGTGGAATACGAAACCATTGAATACAGTGAAGAATACAAGATTTTCAGAGAAAGGACATCAGAAGAATATAGAAAACTAAAACGAGATGATGATATTAATAATACGTTTATCAGAGATCTCATGAGGAAAGGCTAATGCTGCAGTACATTGATATTCAATCATTAAAAAAGAAATTTGCCACGGCAATTTCCAAATTATACACGAACTGCGGAATATCGGTTGAAAACATCGAAGACAAGATGATTTCAAGCGAACTCTTTGATTTCCTTGAAAATAATAATACGGAAGAGTTCATGGAAATGTCATATGAAAGTCTTGGCAAGGTTCTTTTTAATGCCAGCAGCGTTTTTAACGAGGAACGAAATGAAGCGCTTTATTGGGCAGGCCTGCAATATATGAACATCTCTTTGAACTGCAATATACCCCTAAGGCAGGTTGCATTAATCTGTCCGCTTAGCCGTATGCTGACTCACTTTGAAATATACCATGAAATGAATGACATAAGAATGGTCGAAGAATTTATGAAGAATGAATACAGAAGGAGCATACTTAAAGCATTAAGAAACAGAGAGGGGCTGTCGGTACGACAATTGGGAGAGCTGACAGGTATTTCTGAGAACACCATAAAACATTATGAGAAATCCAATGAAAATCTCTTTAAAGCTTCTTTTGAAAATATTGTTTCTCTCACCAGGGTGCTGAAGTGCTCATTCATATTTTTCGTGAGGGAATCCGAATTTGTTCCTTTAAGCAGAACCCTTTGGGAACACAAGGAGTTTAGAGAGGAATTCGATAGTAATATTAGCAGGGTTTTTGGCAAAGCAGACATACAGGTTTTGCACGATAGCATTCCGATATCAATAGAACGCGGCAGAAAGAAACAGTACCTGCCGGATGTGTTTGTAGAGAGGTCTTTTAGAAGGGCATTTGATTCTATACGCAAAAGCAGTTCTGAGTTGCTTATTTAGTGTGTATTGCCTGGGAACCGCTTTCTTAAAAAATCGTTAGAAATGCTCAATTTGACAGGCATTTCTGCTATAATAACTATGTATATTTATATAAGATGGGTGAAGTATGAAAACACTATATATTGATTGCTCCAACGGAGTCAGCGGCGATATGCTGAGGAAGGCGCTGGATGAGCTGGCAGGACTGGAAACAGAAATGCCGAAGGAGGTTCATGACCAGGGTGAAGAAGGCCACGGCCACAGTCACAGAAGCTACGCTGACGTCAGGAGAATAATAGAAGAATCAGATAAATCTCAGGAGGCTAAAGACATAGCCCTGAGCATATACGAAGTTATCGCCAGGGCAGAGGCCAGGGTTCACGAGGAAACTCTGGATACCATCCACTTCCACGAGGTGGGAAGGGATCAGGCGATAGCCAACGCTCTGGCCATAGGCGAAGCGCTGGGCAAGATGGGTTTTGCAGGAAATGAAGTGCTGGCAGGAAACGCCAAGGTCGTGGTTTCGCCAATCTGCGACGGTAGCGGATTTGTGGATTGCGCCCACGGGAGAATTCCCGTACCCGTCCCGGCGGTCCGGGCCATGATGGAAGAGTGCGGCCAGGGACCGGATGGCAGCGTGGGCAAATATCCGAGATATGAGTTCAGGCAGCTTGAGGAAGTTGAAACCGAAATGGTAACTCCAAGCGGACTTGCTTCTCTGATAGGAATCGGAGCAGCGCCGGCGCCGGGAGGCATGATGTTCATGGAAGGACAGATAACAGGAGCAGTTGAAGTAGCAGGAACGAGAAATACAGGAAGAGGCGGACTTAGAGCCTACCTGATAGAAAAATAGAGGAGACAAAATGGAAAAGAATTTAGC
>JAKSSH010000058.1 GCA_024403155.1 Clostridia bacterium
CAGTTTAACGTCGTCTTAGAGGTGCGGAACCTTGCCCCCGCAAATTAAAAACCCGGTGCAAAAGCAGCATCGGGCTTTAATAAACACTATTTTCGAGACAATTTACAGGTCCAGCTTGTAATCTCCATCCTTGATCTTGCCGGTCTTGCGCATGAACTTATCAATAACAATAGCAAGTATTGCCGGGAGAACGATCTGCAGAAGTATTACCTTCCAGAGAATGTCAACTGTAAATCCCATGTCAGTGAATGTACCAATCTGTCCTACGAATCCACACGTTCCCATGCCGGCACCAACTGCAATATTTGTCATCTTGAACATACATGTTGAAATCGGACCAACAATTGCAGCCGCCAGTGTTGGTGGAACCAGAATCCATGGATTCTTAATAATATTTGAAACCTGAAGCATTGAAGTTCCGATTCCCTGAGCAACCAAACCTCCAACGCGATTTTCCTTAAAGCTAGCCACTGCAAAGCCTACCATCTGTGCACAGCATCCAACTGTTGCCGCTCCGGCAGCCAGGCCGGACAAATCAAGCATTATACATAGTGCAGCACTTGAGATTGGCGCTGTGAGAACCAGACCAACAACAACCGCAACTACGATACCAAAGATGAACGGCTGCCATTCAGTAGCCATCATGATGAAGTCGCCTATCTTCAACAGACACCAGCCAAAAGCTGGTCCGAAAAGCTTGGCACCTATTCCACCCATTATTAACGTTGTTGCAGGTGTAACCAGAATATCAACCGGGGTTTCCTTTGATACCATTTTGCCGAATTCAGCACCGATTGCGCATGCAATGAATGCACCTGCCGGTCCACCATTACATTCAATGCCGAATCCCATCATTGATGCTCCCATCATACCTGTCACGGCGCTTGAAAACATAACCAGCGGAGGCGATTTCAGTCCATGGGCAACTGCAATACCTATGCCTGCACCCATCAGTCCTTTTGCAATACCTCCGATTTCAACCAAAAATGCAGAGACGGCATTATCTCCAAAAAGATTTGCTGTCTGGGCTCCCAGCACATCCAGAATGGTTCCCATGAGCAATGTAGCAAACAGACCCAGAGCCATTGCTGATAGTGCATCCTGCAGATAACGTTTAACGCTTATTTCTATATCCTTGCGTTTAAAAAATTCTTTCATAAATTCCTCTCTTTTGCCCTTTTTACAGGAAATAGGTGTGGTCATTCACATCTGGTACATTTTATCAATTCCATATTATATAGTCAATGAAAATGAGCCCCCAGAAAACCGTCTAATTGTCCAATTATTTTCCAAACTGTTCAGCAGCATCCTTCATTATGTCGCTTATCTTCAACCCCTGAGGACATTTCTCCTCACACTGACCGCATGCTACACAATCTGATCCGAAAGCTGTCATCCAGTTTGAATATTCAAACTTTGTATTTTCAGTTTTATCATATGCATACCAGCAGTTCAGATAATCAATTATAGAAGGAATATCCAGCTTCTGCGGACAAGGCTTGCAGTATTCGCATCCTGTACATCCGTACTTTATTTTTGCCTTGTATTCTGCTGTCACCTCGTCAATAATTGCCTTTTCACCATCGCTGATATCAGAAATGTCATCCTTGCTGAATATCTCAATATTATTCTTAACCTGTTCCATATTGCTCATTCCACTAAGTACCAGTGAAACACCCTTCTGCGCACATACCCATTTAAATGCCCATTCAGCAGCACTTCTGTCTACAGGAACAACTCCCATGTCTTCAGCCTTGTTCCAGATTTTCTGAACACTAGGCGGTACCTTGTCAGTAAGTCTTCCACCCTTAAGTGGTTCCATTACAATTACATCCACACCCTTCTGGCGTGCATATTCAAGCCCATCAAGAGTAGCCTGTTCGTCTCTGTCCACATAGTTAAGCTGAATCTGACAGAATTCCCAGTCAAATGCATCTATTACTTCTTTAAACAGAGCATTATCTCCATGGAACGAGAAGCCTATATGTTTTATCACTCCCTCATTCTTTCTGTTCTGCAGCCATTCAAGCACATTGTATTTTATAACTTTCTTCCAGTTAGGCGGAATAATATTATGTACGAGATACATGTCAATGCAGTCTATGTCCAGGCGCTTCATCTGCTTCTCAAAGTATCTGTCAAGATCCTCTTCGCTCTTGCAGAGCCAGATTGGCATTTTATCAGCCACAAGCACCTTTTCTCTATATCCGTCCTTTAAAGCCATGCCAAGAACTCTCTCACTCATGCCACCGTGATATGTGAATCCGGTATCAAGATAATTAATTCCATTATCAATCGCATATCTGATAAGTTCTATGGCTTCCTGCTGTTTCACTCTGCCCTGTTCATCCATTGGCAGTCTCATAACTCCCATGCCTAGAAGAGAAGTCTCTCTATCCAATGAATTGAATTTTCTGTAAAGCATTATACTAACTCCTTATAAATAATTTTTCCTGAAGAATTACGTGGTATTTTATCTATTGACTTAACGGATACCATGCGGCTCCGGATTGCCCATTTTCCCTCAAACAGTTTTTGAACTTCAGATTCAAAATCAGCCTGCTCTATTCCTGCAATCCATACAGCTATTTTTTTATCATCTTCACCTGTTACCGCAATATCCCTGTCCGGATATTCCTGGCTAAGCACATCCTGAATCTGATCAAGGCTTATGCGCTTCCCCTGAAGCTTGATAAACCTTTTCTTTCTGCCGGTAATGTAAAAATAGCCCTCTTCATCCATGTATCCCATGTCTCCGGTTTCAAGACGCCCTTTGTTTTCGTCTGCTTTTGCAAGATCCTCACGACATGTGGCATAGCCAAGGGAAACGTTAGGGCCGTAATAAATAATCTCATCCTCTACTATTTCCATTCTTCCGCCGGGAACGGGAATCCCTATGCTGCCCGGTTTATCCAGACATCTGTCCGGTGGAATATAACTCATTCTGGCAGTGGCCTCAGTCTGGCCGTACATTACGAAAAACTTTCTTCCTGTTCCAGCGGCCCACTTGGCAAACTTTTCCTGAAGTTCAGGCTTCAGATGTCCTCCAGCCTGAGTCATGGTCTTTAGATGAGGCAGATTCATGGTGGTAAGTTTAAGCCTGTCAAACATGGCATAGGTATAAGGAACTCCTGCCATTGATGTAGCTTCATGCTTCTCCACAAGATTCCAGAATTCAGAGTCAAACAGAGTTCTGTTTGTAAGAATTATTGTAGCCCCAACAGCCAGATGACTGTGCAGAACCGAAAGCCCATAGGTATATTCCATAGGAAGAGTTGTAATTGGTCTTTCATCGCAAGTCAGTCCCAGATATTCAACAATCGAACTGCAGTTTGCCTGAATGTTTTCATAAGAAAGCCTTACAAGTTTCTGTGCCCCTGTGCTTCCTGAGGTGGAAAGAAGCAATGCCAGATCCGGGTAGATGTTCTCTGCCGAATCATCAGAAAGATGATACGTGTCTTTCATTCCTTCCACAATACTGCTGTCCGCATCCCTGCTCATAAGAATCACAGGATTTCCGGCTCTCAGATGTGCAAGGTATGCAGCCAGACTTTCTACGTCATTGGAGACCTGAAGAAGCACAAGCTTCCTGCCATCAGACTTACCAATCAGTTCATCTCCCAGATTCCACAGCTGCTCATATGTATAAACACTTCCGTCATCACAGATGCAGGCGGTGTTGTTCTTAAATTGTTCGTTACGATCAAAAAACATTTATCACTCCGAAAGAATATCTATAATATCTTTTCTGTCCCATATTGTATCAAAATCCAGAGCTTCCCCAATGGATACCACACGATCTACTCCGGTACAGCCTGATGCCCTGATTTCATCTGCAATACCATCAATATTTGTAACCACGGTCTGAATTTTTTCAGTCAGAAATGGATAAAGTTTATTTATGTTATCAAGCTGACACTCAAAGAACATGCCCATTTTTCCTTCAAACAGTTCCGGATTAGTGCAGGAGCAAACCTGCAGCCTGTTGCCCCATTTTCTTACTGGACCAAGTTCGGGATAAACGGCAAAATCAGTACAAAGAATTCTGTATTTTTCCGTTGACATCCAAGGTTCCAGATTGTAGTTTTCAGCCTCTTTTGCAAGTGCTTCCCACCATCTCTTCTGACCGGCCTTTTTGCCTCTCCAGAAGATTATTTTAGGGCTTGAGCAGGCGTTCTGATCCGCACCGTATGTATCATTATAGAAAAGATGAGCCTGCACCTTCAGTTCATCATCACTGAGGGCCTGAATAATGTCAGAGTCCAGCAGTGCAATGGAATATTTATCTGGGAAAGCGATGTCCACGCAACCGTCTGCTGCAGGAATGCCGCTAACATGTTCAACGGTTTCATCTCCACCCCATATTATTCTTGCCGCTGCCCTTTCTGAAAGCAGCTTAAGTATTTCATCGTCATGTTCAAACTGAATAAATGCATTGTTTTCTTTTATAGTTGAGAAGGCAGCCTGATTCATTACCTGACGTATTCCATCAAGAATCATGCCTGTCACCTCATTGTCTCTTCCGGAAAGTCTCACAATGTTTCCGCATCCTGAAAGCAGTGAGCTGATCCAGGAGTATGCAAACATGGTCGGCATGTTAGAAGGCGTGATATGCAAAACCATACCTTTCCCTTTTCGCTTGGCTCCGCCCCACTTATTAAACTGCCTGCTCCTTAGCTTCTCAATGTGTGCTTTTCTGCACCAGAAACCCAGTGCATATATTTCAGGAACACTCCTATATTCCGGTTCCTTTGTAAACATAACTGAAAGTTCATTAATAAAGTCAAGTACGGTCTTATCAAAGCTTTCGCTGCAGCTTTCTAATGCAGGAGATGTTCCTGCAAGGGCTTTTATTCCTGTACCCGGCAGATCAGCCTTTGCACTTCTGTCTGCTGCGAATGTGTCACTGCAGCCGCGAATCTCTGCCTTCTTTATTCTCCCGCTAATCTCAAAGTACTTCCCGGCTCTGCCACATGGACAGTCTCCATCTCCAAGAATTCTTCCCCAGTCTTCAGTGAGAAGTCTATGTCCCGGATAGGATTTCGGCAGAACAGAGTCAAGGGCAATTAAACCCCACTGGCCCTTCTCACACTCAGAGAAGTCATCAGGATTAAGAATATGTATATCTGAATACTTGCTAACATGAAGATGGCCTTCTTCACATTCCATGAATATGCTTCCGGTCTGCTCTGCCATGCCGTAATAATCGCTTACTTTTTCGATGCCCCAGCATTCATACAGGCGAGCCTTGAACTGTTCATTCGAAACTGCCTGGGACTGAAGCTTCTTCCATCCGCCTCCGTGAATCAGGTAGCAGTTCGTAAGTTTAATACTGCTTTCCTGACAGAAATACTGCCAGATCATGTATGTAAAACCGAAGGCAAAGCATGGGCCTCCATCAGCGGCCTCTGCAAATGCCTTAATTGAATCCATATCCGGATTCATGTCATTATCCAGAGCATAGAAACGCTTTGACGCCATCATGGAAAAGCCCATGATTCCTGCTCCTCTGGCGGAGTATTTGCTGCGGTCTCTAAGCACGTCTGGAGAGTCAATGATCAGCATTGGGATTCTCTTTTCTCCAATGTACTCTCCCACTATGTCACAAAGTGCTCTCTGCTGAGCAGCTGCCGTTTCACCGTCCAGATAGATTTTTGAAACCTGTTGTCCGGTTGTTCCGGAAGATGTCAGCTGACGCCTAACCTGGTCCTCAGGAACGCTACAAAGATCAAGACTCTTGAATATAGACACAGGAAGATAAGGTCCCTCCGCATCACTCACGTTAATAAGGCCATTACAAATATCATCGTAAGGTTTGCAGTTCTTACGATGATGCTCCGTCAGTTTCTTAATTTGTGCTTTAATAGTGTCTGTCATGATAAATACTATTTTATGTAATCCTTGCCGTGGCCCGGATATATATGACTGCCTTCCGGAATCGAATCAAGAATCGGTTTTGCTTTTGCATAATACTCTTCTTCGCTGCCGCCCTTAAGCCTTAGTGTTTCCTCTTTATCAAAAAACATATAGTCCCCTGTGAAAACAGTATCCTCGTCCAATGTGATTATTGTGCTTCCCGGCGAATGTCCCGGTGCACGTTTAAGCGTGAAGCTGTGTCCTCTCCAGTTCAGTTCGTATTCCTCATCAAAGGTAATATCGGCAGGTTCACATGTATAAGGTTCCGTGCGTTCTTCAGGTGCCTCCCCTGTCTTGAAATACTGTAGAACATCTGCAATCCGTGAAAGGTTGTCCGTTTTATCCTGAATTCTTTCACTGCAAAGGCTACATGCAATAACAGGAATGTCGTACTTCTTCCTTAACTCTTCAACACCTCCAATATGGTCGAAATGCTCATGGGTAAGGAAAATATAATCCGGCTTGCATCCCATATCGGAAATAGCCTTTGCAATATTATCCGCTTCCGCAGGATCGATTATTATCACATGGCCATTTTCCTCAATAAGAAAACTGTTGGTGTCCACTTGTCCCATAATGGTTGTGAGTTTCACTTAAGTCACATCCTCTGAATATTAGCCACAAGACTATTCGTCAAAATTAACGCCGTACTTTGCCAGCACGTCCTTGCCCTTAACATATGATGACAAATCCAGGACATCCTTTGTGTCCATCTGAATTCCGTATGCCGCTTCGATGTCAGCAATCAGGTCCATGTGTCCTACTGAATCCCACTCGAAAATCTCCTGATATTTAAGTCCCGGAAGATCTTCCTCTGAAACCTTGAAATTTGATGTAAAAGCGTAGTTGTACTTTTCTAAATTTGTCATTTTCGTTAGTCCTCTCCTTCTATTTCCAAGTTATTCTATATTGTAGTATATCATAATTATCTTAAATATATCTTGAAAATTAAGCATTTAAGGAGTATTATTGGATTGGTAATTATTTCCATTTATATTAGGGGTATTAGTATGAAACAACATATCAGTGCTGAAGCGTTTGAAAAATCAATTCGCACATCACTTTCACTTGCATTTGACTATGATGCTGCCTGTCGCCGGGTTG
>JAKSSH010000059.1 GCA_024403155.1 Clostridia bacterium
GCATGTTAGCTCCTTCACAGTAGAACTTGCAGCCGCCTTCTACGATCTGCTTAGCATGTTCCATGTGAACGTCATTCTGCATAGCGCAAGGGATGAACATGTCAACCTTGATGCCTTCGTCCTGCTGTACGCCCCAAGGCTTCTTGCCAGCATAGAACTTAGCGTTAGGGAACTTTTCTGCGTAAGGTGCGCAGATGTTCTGTCCTGATGCTCTCAGCTCGAGGAGGTAATCAACCTTTTCCTGAGTTGAAACGCCGTCTGGATCGTAGATGTATCCGTCTGGTCCTGAAATTGTAACGCACTTAGCGCCCAGTTCCATCAGCTTCCAAGCAGCACCCCATGCTACGTTACCAAATCCTGAGATACCAACAATCTTGCCAGTGAAGTCTTCGCCGTTAGCCTTCAGCATTTCTTCTGCGTACCATACGATACCGAATCCAGTAGCTTCAGCTCTTCCGAGCAGTCCGCCGTATGACAGGCCCTTACCAGTAAGAACGCCTTCATATCTGTCAACGATTCTCTTGTACTGTCCGAACAGGAATCCGATTTCTCTTCCGCCTACACCGAGGTCTCCGGCAGGAACGTCAGTGTTAGGACCAATGTGTCTGTACAGTTCTGTCATGAATGCCTGGCAGAATCTCATTACTTCAGCATCGCTCTTTCCGTTAGGATCGAAGTCTGAACCGCCCTTGCCGCCGCCGATAGGCAGACCAGTCAGGGAATTCTTGAAGATCTGTTCGAATCCGAGGAACTTGATGATTCCAGGATATACGTTTGGAGCAAATCTCAGACCGCCTTTGTAAGGTCCGATTGCTGAGTTGAACTGATATCTGTAGCCCTTGTTAACGTTTACTTTACCAGCATCGTCAACCCATACTACTCTGAAAGTAACTCCTCTTTCAGGTTCAACCAGTCTTTCAAGCAGAGCGCATTCTTCATATTCAGGATGCTGTTCTACAACTGGAATCAGTGATGAGAGAACTTCTTCTACAGTCTGATGAAATTCCACTTCGCCTGGGTTTCTTTCTTTAACCCAGTTAATGACTCTTTCTACATACTCTTTTGACATTTTGTTTCTCCTTTTTTCTTAAAAAAATTTGCAAAGTTTTTTAATGCCTTTGTAGCTTTTTCATCTTATCACTGTGTTAATTTTTCGTCAATATAAAGACTTTGATTTGTTTGCCATATTTGTTATACTATGTGGGTATGATAACAAAGGAAAGGAGGCACTGGCATGGCAGAAATCAGAGAAGAAGGAATCCTTACTGAAGAACAGGACCCAAAGGCCATGGATATGGAAACAAAGAACCAGCAGTTTGAGGAAGATCTGGAAGATATTCTGGAGAAGCTTCAGAATGCGGATTATTTTGATGCCCGTAACGCCATCCTTAAATATAACGAGGTAGATATCAGCGAAATAATAGAGGAAGTTCTGGATGAAATAGGTGTTGAAAAGGCCATCATTATGTTCAGAATGCTTCCTAAGGATGTTTCTGTAGAAGTGTTCTCATATCTTGACGGTGATGATCAGGTTAAGATAATTGACGGCATAACCGATCGGGAAATAGCCTACATAATGGAAGAAATGGACTTCGACGATAAGATTGACGTGCTTGAGGAACTGCCGGCTAATATTGTTGATAAAATTCTTGACCAGACACCGCGTGAGGAAAGAAAGCTGATTAATACATTTCTGAATTATCCTGATGATAGTGCGGGAAGCCTGATGACGCCAGATTACATCAGTCTGCAGGAGACTATGACAGTAGCCCAGGCGCTTGCTCATATCAAGAACCAGGGCATGGATTCAGAAACAGTTTATACATGTTACGTTAAGCATGGCGGCAGGGAACTGAAGGGTATTGTTTCCCTTAGTGCTATTGTTACATCAGAACCTGACACTCTGATCTCAGACATTATGCACACTGATTATGTGTATCTGAATGTGAATGATGACCAGGAAGACGTAGCGGAAGCATTTAAGAAGTATGGTTTTATTGCAATTCCTGTTGTAGACAATGAAAACCGTCTTGTTGGTATCGTCACTGTCGATGACGTCATGGAAATCATGGAAGAAGAGGCCACAGAAGATATCGAGCGTATGGGTGGTGTAATGAGTGACGAACCCGATGCGGAATATCTGGACATTGGCGTTTTCAAACACGTGAAGAACCGTCTGCCATGGCTGCTGTTCATGACAGTCATGCTGATGATTACAGGAACACTGATTTCACAGTTCGAGCATGTCCTTTCACAGGTTATTACACTTGTAGCTTATCTGCCTTTACTTATGGGAACCGGAGGAAATACCGGAACCCAGGCAGCGACACTGATTATCCGTGGACTTTCGGTGGATGAGGTGGATCTTAAGGATGCAGGAAAGGTGCTCTGGAAAGAACTTCGTGTCAGCATTATACTGGGGTTGATATTAAGTGTATTTAACTTCCTGAAGATAATACTCATTGATGGGGAGTCTGTAATGATAGCGCTTACGGTAGCATTATCCATGGTAATGGTAATTGTTTTTGCCAAGCTCCTTGGCGGAATGCTCCCGATGCTTGCCAAGAAGGTGGGTGTGGACCCGGCTCTTATGGCAACGCCAATGATTTCTTCATTAACAGATATGGTTTCTTCATGCATATATCTGTTGACCGCATCCATATTGCTTGGAATAGCGCTATAACAAACGAGTAAATAAAATACAGGAGATGACAGCCAATATGTCATCTCCTTGTTTTTTTTGTGTACTTTTTTGTGTGAAAACATTGAATTTTATAGCACTAAAGTGTTAAAATGCTGATGTAGAATAGTCTGAATATTCTAAAAAGTAATTATCATTTAAATCCGTTATTGTTTTTGCCATTGAAAGGAGGAGTGTATGATATTTGGACTTGAACCCCATGTATTCTTCGCATTCCTGTCCTGGCCGATAATTTACATAATTATTGCAATTATTATGTACTTCGTAATGGCCAAACATGACAAGAAAGAAGAGGCTTGGGAAAAAGCTTACGACGAATGGCAAGCATCCTTAAAGGGTGAAGCACCTGCAGAAGGAGGTGAGGACGAATGATCGGAGGCGGTGTAACAGAATATGTTGTTCTGTTGATTTACCTGTTCGGTATGATAGGTATTGGCGTTTACTGGGCTAAGCATACAAGCACATCAGAAGACTATCTGCTTGGCGGACGTAAGATCGGCTCGGTTCTGACAGCCCTCACTCTCCAGACCACATCCATGTCAGGATATATGTTCATGGGTGGTCCTGCACAGTCATACAAGGAAGGTTATTTTACCCTCTGGTATGCTGTAGGAGATGGCGGCGGCGCCATATTCAACGTTGGTATTCTTGGTAAGAGAATGAGAAGACTCTCATATTTCCTGGGATGTCTTTCACCAATAGAATACATTGAAAAGAGATATCCTGGTAAAGCTACCAGAATTATCGCAGCAATCATAGCAATCTGTTTCGTATACGGATATGTACTTGCACAGTTCCTGTCAGCAGGAAAGACAATGTGCGCACTGCTGGGAGTTCCACTTCCGATTGCAATCATTATCGGTGCCGGTGTAATCGTATTCTATACATTTGCCGGTGGATATCTGGCAGTAGCATGGACAGACTTCATTCAGGGCATCGTAATGGTATGCTCAATGGTAACGATCTTTATCCTTGCATGGAACCAGGTTGGTGGACTTACAGGTCTGAACGAAGGACTAAGAGCATTAGATCCTACATATGTTGGTATGTGGGGTAAGGATGACATGTACCTCGGTCAGTGGGGTGTAGTTGCCGGAGCAGTTGGTGTATACTTGATTGGTTACATGGGACTGCCTCACGTAGTAATCCGCCACATGGCTATGGAAAAGCCATCACTTGCTAAGCAGACAGTTGTTATAGCAACTGTTTGGAACCAGCTGTTCATATTCGTTCCATACATTATCGGCCTTATGGGCATCCTGATGCTGCCTAACATCGATGACCCAGAAATGGTTGTACTGACAATGGCATATGAACTCCTGCCTGGAGTACTGGCAGCCATCGTACTGGTAGCTATCATGTCTGCTATCATGAGTACTGCAGATGCTCAGCTGATGCTGATGGGTACTATGCTCGGCAGAGATATCTATCAGAGATACATCAATAAGGATGCTACTGACAAGCAACTGATGAATGTATCAAGAATCTGCATACTGGCTGTTGGTGTAATATCAGTAATCATCGCACTGGTTCAGCCTCCTGGAGTATTCCAGCTGGTAGTATTCTCATTCGCAACATTGGGTTCATCATTCCTGCCATCCTATGTAGGAGCTGTGTGGACCAAGTGGGGCAACACTACAGGATGCTATGCATCAATGGTATCAGGCTGCATCATCTCAATCGTTTGGGAAGCTGCAGGACTGGCATCAGTAACAGGAATGCATACATTCTTCGTTGGAATCATAGTATCAATCGCTGCATACTGCATCGGATCAGCAATCGGCAAGCCTCCAACAGAGGAAATGAAGGATCTGATTGACAGAGCAGGATGCAAGATTAAGATTCCTACTGGACTGGCAACAGCAAATTACAAGGACATTGCTCCTGAAACAAACGGCGTTCTCACATTCCTGAAGGATTCAACTTACATGGAAGAAAGGGGATTCCAGCCAGTATAAACCCGTGTATAATATGCATGAGACAATATAGTTCAAAACTGCCGCGGCTTTCCGCTGCGGCAGTTTTTGATAAAACAAAGCGGAGATAGAAATGACAGAAGAAAAGAAAGAAATCAATAAAGTAGAAATTAAATGCATTAGAAACGGCTTTAAGATGGAGGATGCATTCCAGCGCCTCTACAAGAGAAGCAAACACTTTACAATAGAGAATATGGATCTGCTTTTTTACCCATATCTTCTAATCGAGTATGAGGTAAAATTCAGAGGAAAACTTGAGAAACTCAGTGAAACAGTGCTGGTTCTCTGTGATATGTGGAGAGGACAGTTCTCCATGGCGAAAACTGCCGGAGATTTCACAAAAATTCAAGTTGATGAGAGCTCACTGATTCCTGTAAAATATGACAAGGAAAGGGCAATAAAAGAAGGTCCTCGTACAGTATATGGAGAAATCCAGGCAAAGAAAAAAGTACTGAATATTCCTGATATAGAGTACCTGTATGATGAGCTGATATACAAACCTTTTTATATCGTTGAATGTAAAAATGACGAACAGGAAGTGTTCCACATTCTGTTTGATGCTGTAAATGGTGATTTCAGCCTTTTGAATGCGTAATAAACCGGAGATTGAGATATGGCAAAAAGAATTGAACCTATAGGCAAAGTAGTTGGCGGTATGTACGTTGGCAGTTTCGTTTACTGGCTTATAGATAGAGAAAAAAAGGAATATTTCGCAATAAGCCCAAGTCAGAGACTTAAAGTGGGAGCTTTTATTCAGATTGATGATAATCCAATCACATTTGAAATAAGAGACGGAGATGTAGCAAAAATAGAAATAAAGGATCAGGCCTTTCTCCATGAAGACCTGGATGTATATACAAAGCACAGAGGCAAGGTTGCCATGAGAGTAAACCGTCAGGCTTCTGAGAAGTTACAGTCAATGAGTTTACATATGGGAGAAAAGTGAGTCACATAACATATGATGACTCGCTTTTGTTATTCTGCTATAATCGTTTTGAGGAGGTCCGAGACATGATTAATATTTCAACAGAATATGTAAAGAATGTTATTAAACCCAGACCTGCTGAAATGCATAAAGGTCAGGCCGGAAAAGTGCTGATTATTGCCGGTTCTAAGGGGATGGCAGGTGCAGCTGTTCTGGCGGCAAGAGGTGCGTTATATTCAGGCGCCGGTCTTGTGAAGGTTGCTGTTCCGGATGAACTGTTTAATATATTGCAGATTTCTGTTCCTGAAGCAATGTGTATCAATCGGGAGAAATTATGCAAAAGCAATCCTGAGGATTTAGAAGATAAGTATAGTGATTATGATGCTATAGCCATAGGACCAGGAATAGGAATTAATGAAGAGAACTATAATATGCTGAGAAATCTTCTGAGTTCATATTACGGGCCAATTGTTGTCGATGCAGATGCACTTAACTGTATGACACGATATGGATTTGATGAAATATATCACAAGGGTGTAACAGTTCTCACTCCACATCCTGGAGAAGCTGATAGACTTTTGAGAAAGGCAGGATACGGAACATATAAGGAACTGGGCAGAGAGAAATCCGCAAAAGCACTTGCTGCGGAATCTAATGCGATTTTTGTATTAAAAGGTGCAGGCACTATTGTTGCAGATGGACACTGTCTGAATTCAAAGGACAAAAATCCGGAAGAAGCGTTGTATCTGAATCCAACCGGAAATCCGGGCATGGCAACAGGCGGAAGCGGTGATGTGCTTACCGGTATTATTGCTGCATTTCTGGCCCAGAAAAATTTATATTCGGAGGGATCCGAAAGCGAACCTGTTAAGGCTGTAAATTCTGCTGTTTTTATTCATGGACTTGCGGGAGACATAGCAGCTGAAAACATAGGAGAATACGGTATGACATCAGCAGATATCGCGGATGCCATTTCCGTGGCAATAAAGGAAATGGAAGGCTAGTTAAAACACAGGAGAATAATATATGCCAAAAATACTTCATAAATATTACGAGATTAAAGATTATTAAAACACTGAAGCAATAGTAAAAGAAGGAACGATAAAGGCCAGAAAGGTAATTCCCGAAGGGAATGTGGCAACATATATTCCCGAACTGGGAAAAGTGAATCCTGATCAGTTAGGCATTTGCATATATCCGCTTACAGGCAAGAAAGTATGCCTGGGTGACTACGATAAAAGATTTACCATGCAATCTATTTCAAAGATAATAATGCTTACAGCTGCTCTTGAAAT
>JAKSSH010000006.1 GCA_024403155.1 Clostridia bacterium
CTCTATCCCATGGACAGCCGTCAGGCTGTCTCAGCTTTTCTATTATATCCACAAAATCGCTAAAGCTATAGCTCTTTGACTGTGTCTCCCTCAAAAAACGATCTATCTCCGCCATGATGTCTGCGGACTCAACTCTTCGGGCATCTCCCCGAACTACGGTTTCGGTAACCTTGATACGATCAGGCTCCGTCAGGCCGGCGCTTTCGATTATGCTGTTCATCTTGCCCTTCTCATATCCGCCCAGATCCATAGTTACATATTCGAATCCCAGCTCCTGAAATTCCTTCTCAATTGAAGTCGCCGTTTCCAGCAGCCTTCCCATCTCCTCAGGCAGCACCTCGATGCGAGCCATGAACCTGGCTTCACTGCCGCTGACCTTGCCGGCAATCTCGTGACAGCGAACCCTCACCTGGGTGAAGCCGCTACCCTTCAGTTTCTGCTCCCCTGCGTATACGGCTGCCAGCTTGCTTTCGGTTATGGTTTCTCCGTAAGGAATTCGTGATGCCAGACATGCAAAAGCAGGCCGATCGGCCATTTCCGCTGCCGCGGCCAGTGCACCATCGCAATCCCCGTAGCGTCTCAGAGCCTCGCGAATGTCTTCCTTTGTCATTCCTGCATCCTTTAGCGGACTGGCTACGCCCAACTCTTCAATTGCCTTATATCCCGGGCGATAGTCCGACATATCTGTAGCGTTTGTTCCATCAGCCAGCACGCTGCCAACCATATCTGCACGTTCCGTCAGTATTCCGAAGATTTCTCTCTTGCAATGATAACAGCGATCAATAGGATTACGCTTAATCATATTTATCACATGTGAAACATCCACCATCTTGTGGGCAACTCCCATGGCCTCGCACAGCTTCCGGGCAAAATCAGTCTCATCCGAAGCGAACTGAGGTCCGGTTGCCGTCAGTGCCGCAACTCTGTCGGGCTGTCCCTGTCCGGCATATTTCTGATAGGCGTAGCTCAGCAGGAACACGCTGTCGGTCCCTCCTGAAAGCGCCACAATCAGCTGTCCGTATCCATCCAGAATCTTATTCAGTTTTTCAAGCTTGCTGTCTAATGTATTCATGGTTTTTCGTCATTGTCTCAGTTTATCTACAGTTCCAGTTCATCATAATCCGAAAGGAACTCTCTCATAATCTTTTCTATTGCTGCTGCTCCGCCCTGAATGTCTGCTGCAATGTTCATTGGAAGAAGCGGATCATGCAGTGATTTTCTCAGCAGGCACCAGCCTTTAGCTTCCGCCGCCGAACCTTCTGCTCCGGCCACCGGTTCGAAGTTGATTCTTACGCCTTCGTAGTTAGGGCTTTCTAAAGACATGCCGGGCTGGTTTTGCGCCCAGATCTTAAGGTCGCCGAGAACCTTGTCCCCGTATGGGCCGAAGTCCGGATTTGAGATCGGAATGCGTATTTCCTTCTCGTCTGCAGGATCCTGCAGGCTCTCGATTACGCTGTCTATTTTCTTTCCTTCAGCGAAAAGCTTCGCTGCCTTGATTACGATTTTTGTGGCCAGATATGCGCCGTCGTCCAGGAAGAAGTTTTCCTTCAGTGCGGCGTGGCCGGAGGTTTCGATTGCCAGCTGACAATCTGTTCCTGCCTCGTTCAGCTCGATAGCTTTGTTTATTACATTTCTGTAGCCTCTCTTGAAACGAAGATGCTTCAGACCCAGATCCTTCTCCAGGAAGGAAGTGAGCTGACGGCTTGTGATGCTGTCGGTTACAACCGTTGTGCCCGGATGATCCTCTGCCACCAGTGCCGCTGCCATGGCGACAATTCCGTTGCGGGCGATTTCTCTTCCCCGGGAATCCACCGCTGCCGAGCGGTCAACGTCTGTGTCAAAAATAAGTCCCAGATCAGTGCCCTTGGCAAGCACCTGCATTGAGATCGCGTTCATTGCCGCCTTGTCCTCAGGGTTAGGTGCATGGTTCTCAAACATTGCATCCGGTTCCAGGAACTGGCTTGTGCTAATGTCTGCACCCAGTGGTTTCAGAACTCTTGTTGCAAAGAATCCGCCGCCGCCGTTTCCGGCATCCACGGTGATTCGCATTCCGGCCAGTGGAGTCGGCCCTTTGTCTACTCCGTCAATAATCAGCTTCTTCAGATGGTCACAGTAAGGTGTCATTATGTCTGCCGGCGTTGGCTCGAAAACCAGCTTGCCCAGTCTGTGTGTCTGCTTGCCTTCCATAGGTGCCGGTCCCAGCTTCTCAATCTGCAGCTTCGGATCTGCTGCATACTCAAGAATCGCCTTGATGTCGCCCTTGTTCAGACCGCCCTGCCGGGTGAAGAATTTGAAACCGTTACGGTTGTATGGCAGGTGACTGGCTGTAATCATTACCGTTCCGTCGCACGCAAAATCAGGAAAAACTGTTGCCATGAACATGGCCGGTGTTGAAGCCAGCCCGCAGCTGTATACTTTGCACCCATATAGGCCGAAGCCGTCCATGAGACCATCAAGAAGACGCGGTGCGGAGCCACGGGGATCATGTCCGATTGCCAGTACCAGATCACCCGGCTTCTTGTCAAGCTTTTCGCTTAACCAGATTATAAATCCGATTGCTATGTTCTTCGCCTCGTCCTCTCTGAGGGTAAGATTCTCTCCCGGAACTCCCGTAAGAGAAACACCTCTGATGTCACTGCCGTTCTGTAATTTTAAGTATGCTTTTTTCATGTCCATGTTATCGCTCCTTGTGTCGTGTCGGGTGCCTAGGGCGAGTTGTTTGTCCCGCCCGGGCTGTGTTAAAAAAAGGCCAGAGGAACCGTCCCCCTGACCCTTTGTGTTTTTCTTAAATATGTCTCTGCTGAACGCCTTCCTTGATAACCAGCTCCTTCAGTCTGTCGATATGCACATCTGCTGCCGCTCTGGCTTCTGCTGCGTTGCCGCTTTCGATGGCCTTCAGAATTGCTGCGTGTTCTTCAGGCATGTTTTCTGCACGCTTGAAGTTGTCGTAGTAAATGTATCTGAATCTAAGTACCAGTTCCTGAAGCTGTTCAATCATCTGAACCAGAATTTTGTTGTGACATGAGTCAACAATGATTCTGTGGAATCTTGTGTCGTGCCTGATCATATCTTCCATGCTTCCGCGTTCTACCGCTTCATCGTACTTGGCACATTCGTCCTTCAGTTCTTCCAGCTGTGCAGACTGCATTCTGTCTGCTGCGAAAAATGCCGCCAGACCTTCCAGGTCCTGACGTACCTCCAGAATTGCCACCATATCTTCAGTGGAAATCATTGAAGCGTATGCGCCACGTCTTGGTTCTATTGTAACCAGTCCTTCTTTTTCCAGCTTGCGGATGGCTTCTCTGATAGGTGTTCTTGAAACGCCCATCTCATCTGCCAGCTCAACCTCCATCATCCTTGTTCCCGGAATGATAGCGCCGGTAAGGATCTGCATCTTTAGTTCTTCGTAAACCATCTCGCGGAGTGGCTTGTGGTTCTGAATATCAAAGTTTAACATTTTCTCCTCTTTCCTGAAAAGGTGTTTCGGTTTGCCATGTTTCGCAAAAGCAGTCCTGCTTAGTACGTAGTTCTGGTCCAGAAACTTTCCTTGTTCTCCTTTTTCATTTCCTCGCATATACTCTGGGCCTGCTGTCTGCTCTCACAAAGGCCAAACACCGTAGGTCCGCTTCCGCTCATAAGAACGGCATCTGAACCCAGCATGTTTCGAATCTTGTTCTTTGTATACACAACGATAGGATACTCCTTTAACGTATAGTTTTCAAGCACATTTATGAGGTTTTTTGTTACTAATGTGCGGGATTTCGTACTTAATGCTGCAATCATTTCCTCCGTGTTCGGATGCTGCGGTATTTCAATATTATCGATTCCCGTATACACAGCTCCGGTGCTGACGCTGATTGCCGGTTTTGAAAGAATCAGGTGGCTCTTAAGTCCCTTCAGCGGCTTCAGATCCGTGCCGGTTCCGCCGGCCAGCGCACAGTGGCAAGCCAAAGGATCCTCTGCGAAATGCTCCTTCAGATTCTCGTTCTCCGCAGCCTGTCCCATGATACAGAACGGTACGTCGGAACCAAGCTTCTTTCCAATCTCGCAAAGGCCTCCCACGTCCATTCCAAGATCCCACAAAACGTTAAGTCCGTGGAGAACGGCACCGCCGTTTCCGCTTCCTCCTGCCAGACCGGCAGCAACCGGAATTCTCTTCTTTATATGTATGGCCAGTTTTCCGCCCGGAATGCTGATGCTGTTTTCTCTACAGTAATCCCACATTACAAGAGCTGCCTTATAGGCCAGATTTCTCTCGTCTGTTGGCAGATACTTTCTGTTGGTGGACAGTTCAATTTCCAGATCTCCGTTTTCTCCCGGCTCCCAATTCATGCTGATATCATCGCACAGCAAAATCTGCTGCATGATCATTTCCACCTCGTGAAAACCATTGTCCAGAACTCCTTTAACATCCAGTGTCAGATTTATTTTCCCGTATGATTTCAGTTCAATGTTGCTCATTGTGTTACCCCGGCCGCTTCAGGCGGCTGAATTCAAAACATGCCGGAAGATTACTCCCCCGGCATGTCCTCGTGTTTATTTTTTCTTTCCCTTACCCTTGTTCTTCTTTTTACCGCTCTGGTTCTTAGGTCTTGTTGTTCCTTTGTTTGTCTTTGCAACGCTTTCCTTGGCCTCTACAGCCTTGCCTGCGTCGCTCTTAACCTTGAGCCTGATTGTGCTGCCTGCGGCTTCGATTGACTTCGGTGCAGATACTCTCTTGTTCTTTTCCTTGCGGATCTTTTCGATAATCTCTGCTTCGATTGCAGCTTCGGCTTCCTTCTGACGGCGTTCAGCTTCCAGCTTCTTCTGCTTTTTCTTGCTCTGCTTAGCAACAACTTCCTCTACGGACTTGCCTGATCTCTTGGCTTCCTTGTAAGGGTTAACGCCTTCCTTGGCTTCTCTTTCTTCCTTCTTCTTCTTCTCGTCCTTCTTTGTTCCTCTGATTGTGAAGAATATCATACCACCCATCATCAGTACCATCAGGATCATGTAGATAGCTGTTGATCTTCCCTGGTTCAGAGTTTTCATTTCAATCGTCTTCTGGTCACCCAGAGTTGTTCCGTCTGCTGCCTGCAGATTTCTTCCGATTGTCAGGATGTACTTTTCGTCACCCTTGATTCTCTGGTTCTTGTTCTTGCCGCTGAATGTGTCGGCTGCTACCAGCAGGAGGCCTTCTTCCTCTTCGCTATAGTAAACCTTAACAGGAACTTTGTGACCCTCGGCGTCAGTCAGCTTGAACTGCTTTTCGTTAGCCTTTCTTACTTTCTGATTCTTTGGTGTCATTTCCTTGCTGAATGTAAGCTTAACTGACAGGTTGTCTACTGCAACGCCTTCAGTTCCATCTTCCGGTGAAGACTGTACAAGTTCGAATCCTGACTTGTTCGCTGCTCCGCTGCTGGTTACTTCATCATTGTTTGCCGCAAAAGCAGCCGGCGCCAGCATTGTCACTGCCATCATCATTACGCAAATAATTGCGCTTACTCTTTTCATTACTGTTTTTCCTCCGATTTACTGTCTCTGATTTTTCTGAAGAAGTCCTTCATTAATTCAGAACATTCGCTGCCCAGAAGTCCTTCCTCAATTTCCACAAAGTGGTTTAGCCTTTTTTCCTGTGGAATATTGAATACGGATCCGCATGCTCCCGCCTTGGGATCGAGGCATCCGATATATAGTTTGCTTATTCGGGCCCATACTATGGCACCGGCGCACATGCTGCAGGGTTCCACCGTTACATACATGTCACATCCCGGGAGTTTCCATCCTCCAAGCTCTGCCGTAGCCCGCCTTATGGCAAGCATCTCCGCATGGGCTGTCGGATCTCCCCGGTTTTCAACTTCGTTGTGTGCTCTGGCGATTATCTCACCGTCTCTAACAATAACAGCCCCCACGGGGACCTCTCCCATGGCCGCAGCTGACTTTGCTTCCTCTAGAGCCTCTCTCATGAATTTCTCACAAGCCATACAATGTTACCATACTTTCATTTCTTATTCAAGGTAGAGTTTCTCATACTCCTCCCGAAGCATGGAGTAGCATCTTACCTCACGAAGCTCACCATCGTACAAACGGTAGGCACGACGCAATGTTCCCTCGTAGGTGAAACCGCACTTCTCGATGACCCGTTGACTGCGAAGGTTCGCGTTGCTGGTTCTTATCATCAGCACATCCAGCTTCAGCTCATCGAAACCGTATCTGATCAGTCTCTTTGCCGCTTCAGTCATGTAGCCCTTCTTCCAGTGCTCCTTGGCCAGAGAATATCCCATCTCCCGGCTGCTGATCTCCGGACGGTATTTGTCCGGCTCGAAACCGATGCTGCCGATAGGCTTGTTGGTGCCCTTCTCGCAAATGGCCCAGGTGGTGTTCTGGCGGAACAGCTCGTCAATTATGAATCTGGATTCGCTGACATTTTCATGAGGCTTCCATCCGGCATGGGGACCCACGTCAGGATTTGAGGCGTACTCATACAGATCCTTTGCGTCCTTTCTGGACCACTGTCTCAATATCAGTCTCTCCGTTTCAAGTTGTGGTACTCTAATAATCTTTCTCATAGTGCAAAAAGCAGACTTGCCGGGTTTCCCGTTACTCCGTCGTACTCAATATCTCCTTGTTCTTTTCTACCTGGCTTACCTTCATCTTCTTGGCATCTGCAGGGTCAACCTCTTCGTTCAGCGCCAGGATTGTAGGTCCCAGATATACGGTCTTCAGCGGTTCTCCGTTCAAGGAGATCTTGCTGTATTCCGTAAAATTCTTTCCCTTTATATAGTACTTGTCGCCTATCTTGACGATACGCTGAATCTTGATTTCCTTAACACCCATCTGCATGTCTGTTGGCTTGTACGGATTAACTCCGCCGTAAATGTAGTGCTTGCCATAAAGCATATCATAGGAAAGTGCCTCAAGATTTTTCTTGTAGTTCTTCTTGTTTTCGTAGTTCTGATGATACTTGGTCATCATTCCCACTGACATTCCCAGTCTCTTCATCAGGTAAGGTGTGATCTCGTATGTTGCAATGTCCTTGTCCTGCTTTTGCATATCGAAGTTGCTCCAGATTACATACTGGGTCTCATAGAGCTCGCCGGTTTTCAGTTCATCTTCTGTCATATCCAGAGCCGGCAGGTGGTCGCCGTACATTACAAGCACAACTTCCTCGTCGAATCTGCTCAGGTTTCTGGTAAGGTGCTTAACGAACGCATCCATTTCGTAAACCTGATTTACGTAATATTCATAGCTCCACTTTTTCTCGTCATTTGGAGCTTTTGTTACCTTGATGTTCGGATTCTTGATTACTTCTTCCGTTGGATACTTGCCGTGTCCCTGTACGGAAATTGTATAGATGTAATCCGGTCCTTCTGTACTTTCAAGAGCGTCTCTGATGTTGCCCACCAGAAGGTCGTCCTTGGCCCAGTTCTTCGGAGTTTTGACAACGTTGTTCATGTACTCAAGGCATGCAAATGTGTCGAAACCCAGATTCTTAAACACCTTGTTTCTGTTGTAGAAGGCCCCTCTGTGATTGTGAATTGCGTGGGACGTATAGCCCAGCTGCCTCAAATCATACGGTACGCTTTCGCAGGTCTCATCTGTAAGAATGCTCTTGTATGGGTACTCACCGGGTCCGAAGAATCTGGCGCTGATTCCTGTAATGGCTTCAAACTCAACGTTTGCCGTTCCTGCGCCTACGGCCGGTACTGTCAGCTTGCCCGTTGAGCAGGTCTTCATCAGTTCTCTATAGTTAGGTATAGGATCCCGGCTGTATTCAATGTCGTTTACTATTGTAGGATCCACGAAGGATTCCAGCTGCAGGAAGACGATGTTCGGCTTATCCTTGACATCCTTGCTGTCGTCCCTGCCCGGTGTATATATGCCGTCTTCTCCCAGCTCTCCGCCGGTGAAGATTGATGTCATCATTTCCTCACTGTAGCCGTGAGGTTTGTCAATTCCCGTCTTCAGCCATGTGATCATGAATGAATAAGGAACCCCGTTATCTCTGTATGCGTAAGCCAGGTTCGGGAAGAATGTGTCCAGAACGCCCAGCTTCATGCCTCCTGAAATTGAGCCTACCGTTACCATAACGATAATCAGGAAGCAGGCGATTGATTTCCTGAAGTTAACCTTCTGCGGAAGCTCCGGCGTCTTCAGGAAAAGCAGAATTATTGCCGCAATAAACACAGCTGCGCCAACGCAGATAATGATGATGTTCTTTGTCGAAAAGTAGTTGGTCATTATGGACTGGGCTTCGCTTAATGTTGCCAGGTCCTTAACGTTAAACGGCGTCATTCGGTTAATGAGAATTATGCCGTTGGTAATGCCTATTGCCAGCCAGATAAATGAGAACATGCATGCTGCGAATATTCTTCTTCTGAAAAACAGCGATAGTGAAATTACTGCCATTACCAGCATGGTGTTACAGAAGAAAATAAGAGGATGTCCCACCATGAACTGAAGTGCCAGAATTGATGAAAGTCTTCCCAGTGATTCAATTATAAAAGTCACGACCACGGCCATTATGAAAAGCATAATTACATGGTTGCCGTTTATTTTTTTTATTACAGATTTGACTTTACTCATAAATGCCTCTTCGTTATCTCCCGCCGGCCATCTCGTTTGCCAGCCTTCCAAACTCTTCTATAGTAAGTGTCTCGGCTCTTCTTCCCGGATCGATGCCCGCTCTTCCGAGAAGCAGCTTCACCTTTTCCTTATCCATTCCTCCTGCTGAAGACAATGAGTTCAGCAAGGTCTTTCGTCTCTGTGCAAAAGCAGCCTTAACGCAATTGAAAAATGCTTTTTCGTCCGCCAGCTCTACCCTTCTGCCGCCGGTTTCTTCATGCCCGGATCCCTCTGCGCTCAGTGGCAGCAGATTCAGAACCGTTGAATCAACCTTCGGTCTCGGCACGAAAACCTCCTTTGGCACATTGGCAACTCTTTCAACATCACAATAATACTGAACTGCAACGCTGATGGCACCATAGGCCTTGTTTCCTGGGCCGGATCTGATTCGGTCAGCCACTTCCTTCTGCATCATTACTGTGATGCTGTCAACAGGAACTCCTTCTTCCAGAAGCTTCATAATTATTGGTGTTGTTATATAGTATGGAAGATTTCCGATTACTCTTACCTTCCCTGTAAACAGTTTATCTGCTTTGGCGCGATTGATAATCTCAGTAATGTCCGTCTTGAGAACGTCCTGATTTATCACTTCCACATTATCGTAGGAGCTAAGGGTTTCCTTCAGGATCGGAATGAGATTTCTGTCTATTTCAATGGCGATAACCCTGGCTGCAATCTCTGCTGCCTCAGCTGTAAGCACGCCGATTCCCGGTCCGATTTCGATAACCAGATCTCCTTCGGAAACTCCCGCGCCGCTTATAATCTGGTCCAGCACATTACGATCCGTAATGAAATTCTGACCCAGGCTCTTTGACAGCTGGAAGTTGTGTCTGTCCCGTATTTCTTTAATTGTGGATGGTGATGTTAAATCCATTAAAGTCCTTTTATCGCTTCTTCAATTTCCCGGCGGCTAACGCCGAGCCTGTTTAATCTCTGTAAAAATGTCTTGCTGTTTGCAAAACCAACTCCCAGAGTTTTTCCAAGCATTGCTCTTCTTTCTGACGAGCCTTCACAACCTGCCAGACCCCAGGCGAACATGTCCTGCTGGGTAAAGGTCCCGGCCAGGCTTTCACTCTGACCGCTTTCTTCAGTAGAGCCCGCAGCGCCTCTGGCCTTTGCCAGCGCATTCTGTATTGCCTCATCGCTGGCATTCTCAATTCCGATGTCTCCGTCGCTGGCAGTTGCCGCATCCACATCCAGAAACGCTTCCTTGGCGTTTGGAAATCTTTCCAGAAGTCTTTTTCTTATCTGCTCCCCGGCGTGGTCCGGATCCGTGAATACAATAATTCCCGTGGTCCGGTCTGCCTTTGCGATAAGGTCCCAGGTGTCCGGTCTGATGCCGTAACCGTGTGTTTCTATAGTGAGCGCTTCCACGCTTCTCTTTATGGCGGCAGTATCATCCCTGCCTTCAACCACGATTGTTTCTTTTATCTTCATTCCTACTGATCCTCGTCCGGAATGTAGATTGTTTCTCCCGGCTTAATCAGCTTCAGTTTTTCACGAGCCTGATCCTCAATGCTCTGGGGATCGTTAATATTATCCAGATCCTGTTCGAGCTGCTGCTTTTCATCCAGAAGCTGTTCCTGTTTATCCCGAACGTTATGCTGTTCCTTCTTCAGTTTGATGATGCTGGTTACCGAAAATGCAAGCGCCACAAGAAGAGCAGCAATTACAACGAAAACAATCATTCTTCTTCTGCTCTGCTTCTTTCTGAGGGCGCGCTTTCTCTTCAGCTTTCTTTCATCACTGGCGGTTCTTTCGCGCTGCTTCTCCAGCTTTGCCTCTTCACGTTTAGCCTGCCTCTTCCGGCGTGCTTCATCCATGTCGATTACACGGCTGGTTTCTTTAAATTGTCTGCTTCTTCTTTTTCTTCTTGCCATTTTTTCGCAAAACCAGACTTTCCCGGTTTATGGTAAGTAGTTTCTAGGATTCTTGAAGGATCCGTGGTCCTTAACTCCGAAGTGAATATGTGGTCCGGTACTGCGTCCGGTACTTCCCGCTTCAGCAATGTGCTGTCCCTGGAATACCTTGTCACCCACATGTACAAGCAGTGCGCTGTTATGTCCGTAATATGTCTGAACACCGTCCTGGTGATCTATGATTACCAGCAGTCCGTATCCGCCCATGTAGCCTGCATGTACAACTGTTCCGCCGTCTGAGGCAAGTACGTCTGTACCTACGTGGCAGCCAAGGTCCATACCTTCATGCTGTCGTCCCCATCTCCACTTGAACTCAGATGTAACAGTGTATGATCCGGAATACGCCGGCCAGATGTATGTGCCGGATCCAACTGTAGGAGGTCTCTCCTTGGTGCCGACTCTTACAATCTTATCTACAGGTTTTTCTTTAACCTCGTTCTTCAGGTTTACTGTTTCAACAACTTCACCATTGATGGATGTTGTCTTGTCTATCTTTTCTGCCAGACCCTTCTTTCCCTTCTGATCTACTTCTGTAAATCCTTCATAAAGGTCGTCGTCTTTCTTCTTGATTGTCTTGTAGTCTGTCTTTTCTGTGTGGGTCCTTTCCTCCACGATTCTAACTGTCATGATTGGCGCTGTCTCATGAAGAGTTATTGTACTTCCCACTTCCAGCTTCTGTCTGTCTACATCAGGATTATCCTTCAGAATATCCTCTTCAGCAAGGTTGTGGTCCTTGGCGATTGAAGCCAGGGTTTCACCTCTGACTACTGTATGTACAGATTCCTTGATTCCGCTTGTGCAGAGCTTCTCAACCATCTGATCTGCGTTCATCAGGTCCTGCAGGTCGGTATTGCTTTTGCGAATCTTTATATCTTCCACAATGGCGGCTTCCTTGATTACTGAGCCTTCCTTGTGGCTAGCATATTTGTCTTCGATTTTTTTGAGAACATCTGCTGCAACCTGTTTGTTTTCAACGGCACCTACCTTTCTTCCGTCCAGATAGATTCCCCAGGCCTTAACATTCAAATCGCCCATGTATGTGAGTCTTCTGAGCACGTCGTCTGCGGAGTCGATTACAACGTCCTTGTTCAGAGTGAACTTTCTGTCAAAGGTAATGTCATCGTTGGCGTCAACAACAACTGCAATGTTCTTTTCTTCCGTCAGTTCCCTCTGCACCATTTCGGTAACCTGGAGAACATCTTCCTTGCTCTTTACATATCCCAGCTGTGCTCCGTTATATGAATACTGGTAAGCGGTACAGAAGTTAATAACTCCGGCGCCGCAGATTACTGCAACAAGAACGATACCGAACCCTGTAAGCAGAGGCCTCTTCCTGGCGTCACAGAACGCCAGAAATTCTCTGAGTTTTTCTGCCGGCTTACTGTTCATTCTTCTGAAGCTTCTCGCCTCTGCCAGCTGGGCTGCTGCCGCTCTGGCTTCAGCTGTCAGCCTTTCGTTTTCCTCTATGAGCTCCTGTTTCTTTTCTGCAGAAACAGCTTCCTTGATTTCTTTTCTCCTGCTGATTCCCAGAAGGGCTTTCCATGAGAATGCTGCCACCGGCTGAATTTCAGTCTGTACAACTGTGCCGTGAACATTAACAAGTCCGCCTCCCTTTTCGGCCTGCTTCTTAGCGAATTTTCTTTCTTTTCTGAGCTTCTGCTTCTCGGCACGTTCAGCCTTGATACGGGCCTTACGTTCCCTGCGTTCAGCTTCTTCTCTTGCCTTTTCGGCCTTTCTCTCCGCTTCTCTCTTAGCCTTCTGAATTGCTCTCTGCTTGGCAATCAGAAGGTCTCTTTCTTCTTTCTTTTTCTTTTCTTCTATTTTCTGCCGAGCTCTTTCATTCTTGGCTTCCTGTGCTGCCCTCTTGGCTTCTCTTCTGGCAGCGGCCGCTTCAGCCTTTATTCTTTCCTGCTCTTTTTTCTTCTCAGCCTCAAGTCTTCTCTTCTCAATCTGAAGCCTGCGCTTTTCTTCTTCAAGTCTTCTACGGGCTTCTTCTCTTTCTCTCTTTTCCTTTTCTTTTCTGGCCAGCTCTTCTTCCTGTCTCTGAAGTTTACCCTTGGTTTCCTTTTCCAGTTTCTTAAGTTCTGTCTTTGGTTTTTCCTCATCCAGCTTTGCCTGAATATTTTCAGCCATGATGGAACGGACACTTTCATTCTTGCCGGCCTGAAGTTCTGTCTTTACCCTTTCCTGAGTCTTCTGGGCTGCCTTTGCTTTAGCTTCTGCGACAGCTCTCTGCTTCTCCAGTATTTCCCGGTTGATCTGTTCGACCTTTTTCTGAGCTTCCTTCTCTCTGATTTGGGCGACCTTAAGCCGGGCCTCCTTTTCCCGGAGCTTCTGCTCCTCCATAGTCCCGGCTTCTATTGCATCTTTTTCGGCCTGCTTGCGGATGGCTCTTTCTGCAGCCGCAATGGCATCAGTAGAAATTGACGTGGTATATCTCTGTTCCAGAGTACGTCTCTCATCCTGGCTTATTTGTTTTTCTGTAACATTTTTATCTTCTCTGAAGTTATCTCGTCCAGACATTGACACCTTTCTCCTGTTTCAAGCATTCCCGTATCCCTGCAAAGCTGGCAGGTATATCTGATATCCATGTAGTCAAGTTCAAAATTGTTATCAGTCAGAAGGAGTGCTTTCTCCATGTTCAGCTCATTCATAGCCGCCTTGATTCTCTCGGTCTGTTCTTTTCTATCAACTGTATCTGAGAGAATTACCTTTGTCAGGTCAGTGGTGAGCCGCTGTTCTTCTTCTTCTATTTTCTTTATTCTTGGAACTGTTTCGTAAACCTCCTGCCTGCGCTGTTCCGCCTCGGCAGCTTCTGTATTTCTGAGAAGTTCATAATAGGCCATTACTTCACTGGTGCTTGGCCCGTTGCCGGACTTAACAGTTGCGTGGCCTTCTTTGTACCAGTTCTCAAGAACCCTGTTCACGTAGCTGATGCTTGGGCTTGAAATTCCTGCTGTCTTAGCACAGGCTGCCAGCACCGTTTCCATGTCATGGTTCATCTTGTCAAACCACAGATCCATGAGACGCTTCTCTTCCTCTGAAGGAAGTCTTCTGAATCCCAGAGCCTGGAACACTCTTCTGTAGTCGCCGCCGCGACCTTCGACTTCGCCCAGGTGGTTCTTCACTTCTTCAATGGTTCTGTATCCTTCTTCTATCCAGTTGCGGATTACTGTTCCAACGTACCTGATGGTTTTCTTGCCTTTGCCGGCACAGTATTCAAATGCAAAACCAATTACTTCCGGATCGGTTCCCATGTCATCAACCCAGGACATGATCTCGCCCATTTCCGTTCCGCTGATTACCCGGCCCAGGGCCTTTTCAACACGAGCGGACATGTTTCTGTATTCCTGACTTGCCATGCGGGCACCGATGGTGCTTGATGCTTCTGTTTCATGGACGGTCTGGTTTTGCGAGCTTCCGTAAAGCATCTGTTTTAGCATTACGAATTCCACATCGTACTCAAGGCTGTTTTCGGGATTGATGTTTCTCTTTCTGATTACCCCCATCTTCTCCCAGTATGACCAGGCCTTGTATACGTCCTCAATATCCATGGCCAGCTGCTTGGCGATGTCTTCGTTGTCGAAGTCCACGTCAAGCTCCGTGTACATCAGTGCGAAGAGATAAACCTTAACGTAGTCTCCGTCTGCCGCAGCCAGATATTCATTTATGAACATGTTTTCTACTTTGGTATCAAGCAGAAAATAGTCCTTTGTTCTTTCCTTGGTAAATTTCATCCCTTAAAAATTCTGGAAGTTTCCGCTTCCTGCGCTATCTACAAACTTAGTTATCTTATCCAGCCATGCCAGCTTAACGGTTCCAACCGGACCACGTCTCTGCTTGGCTATAATTACCTCACATTCGCCTGGTGAATCTGTGTCTTCGTTATAGTATTCGTCTCTGTAGAGGAACATTACGATATCCGCATCCTGCTCGATTGAACCGGATTCTCTCAGGTCTGAAAGCATAGGTCTGTGATCGGTTCTCTGTTCAGGTCCTCTGGAAAGCTGTGAAAGAACGATAACCGGACAGTCAAGTTCTCTGGCAAGCAGCTTCAGATTTCTTGTGATAATGGACACTTCCTGTACTCTGGAATCCGCTCTTCCTTCCGGGGTCATCAGCTGCAGATAGTCGATGATAACCAGATCCAAAGCTCCCTCTGCCTTAAGTCTTCTGCACTTGCTCTTCATTTCCATGAGAGTGTTGCCGGGAGTGTCATCTATGAATATCCTGGCACTGCTGAGGGTTTCCATGGCAGCAGTGAGATCGTCCCAGTCACGTCTGTCCAGCTTGCCGGTTTTGATCTTCTGCATCTCAACCTTGGATTCCATTGACAGCATTCTTTCACTAATCTGCACCTTAGGCATTTCCAGTGAGAAAATCAGTACAGTCTTGTCTCCCTTGAGCGCCGCATTCTGTGCCAGGGATAATGCAAAAGCAGTCTTGCCCATTGCAGGTCTTGCCGCCAGAATAATCAGGTCTGAATTGTGCCATCCTGAAGTCTTCTCGTTCAGATCCTTGAAGCCAGTTGTTACACCTGTAAGACCGCCGTCCAGTTTGGCTGCCTGGTCTATGGCTTCAACATTGCTCATGAGGATGTCCTTCAGCTGAGTATATGATCCCTTCATTCCGTTCTGGGAAATGTCGAAGATTCCGTTCTCGGCATAGTCCATGAGCTGAACAGCTTCAACGCTCTTGTCATATCCCATGGTAACGATTTCGTCTGCTTTTGCGATGAGTCTTCTTACTACCGCCTTCTCAGCAACAATCTTGCCGTACTCTGCCGCATTGGCGGTTGTAGGTGTTGCTGTGGCCAGACTTGCAACGTATGCTCTGCCGCCAACCATGTTCAGACTTCCTCTCTTGTCCAGTTCATTGGAAACCGTGAGTGCATCAATCGGCGAATTCTTTCTTGCCAGTTCGAAAATTGCCTGGAAGATTTCCTTGTGATTTGGATCATAGAAATCCACCGGCTTCAATAATTCCAGAACTTCATACAGCGCATCGTTTGAAAGCAGTGCTGCGCCAAGTACGGATTTTTCTGCGTCTAAATTGTGGGGAGGAATTCTCTCTTCCATTGTTCTTCTCCTCAGATTAATCTACTGTTACTTCAACCGTTATCTTAGCTGCCACTTCAGGGAACAGCTTAACTGTTGCCTGGTACTTTCCTGCCTGCTTGATTGGTCCCGGCATGTCAATTTTCTTCTTGTCTACCTTGATGCCTTCCTGTTCTTCCAGAGCCTTTGCCACATCCATTGATGTAACTGATCCGAAAAGCCTGCCTCCTTCGCCGCCCTTTGACTTAACCACAACGGTTACCTTTTCAAGCTCGTCTGCTTTTGCCTGAGCAGCTGCCTTTTCTTCGGCTCTCTTTTCTTCGGCAATTGCCTTCTGCTTCTCAAGACTTCTTACGTTGCCCTGTGTTGCTTCCTTTGCAAGTCCTTTAGGGATAAGCATGTTTCGTGCATATCCGTCATTCACCTTTACAACGTCTCCGGCTTTGCCGGTTCCTTTTACATCTTTTGTAAGTATTACTATCATGGTATTTTAACCTCCTATTGTGTTGGTTTCGTGTCTGGCTATCTCTTGTTTTCTCTGAATTATTTCTGCTTTTGCAGTTCGTTCTGTACATACTTCACAACCTGATCCAGAATCTCTTCCGGTGGGAGGTCGCTCTTGGCTCCTGCGGTATTCATGTGCCCGCCGCCGCCAAAGTGTTCCATAATGTACTGCACGTTTATGTTGCCCAGTGATCTGGCGCTGACAACTGTCATGCCTTGCTCGTTTCTTCCTGCCACGAAGCTGGCTTCGACTCCCTTGATGGTCAGCAGCTCATCTGCAACCTGGGAGTTTGTAATCTGTGTGTTTATTGTTTCCCCTGTGCAGATGGATGTTGCAATTCCGCCCTCGTAGATTCTGGCATTTGCTATTCCCTCTGCCTTGGCTTTGAATTTGTCTGCATTGTCCTGGAAGTATCTTCTCACAACGGACAGGTCTGCGCCTGCTCTCTTAAGCCATGAAGCTGCTTCGAAAGTTCTTACTCCGGCCTTTACTGCGAACCTGTTTGTGTCAAGCATGATGCCTGCCAGCATTGCATTTGCTTCAAGTCTTGTAACTGCCTTCTTCTCCACCACATACTGGAGCATTTCTGTTATCAGCTCTGAAGCTGATGATGCGTAGGATTCCATGTATGAGAGAGTCTGGTTCGGAAGAACGTCCTCTGCTCTTCTGTGATGGTCAACAACCACCAGCCTCTGAACCCTGTTAATCAGTTCCATTGATTCCACAAGCATTGGTCTGTGGCAGTCAACAACAATAACCAGTGACTTGTCCTCCACCAGACTCAGCGCTCTCTCTTCTGAAATGATTTCGTATTCGTTGGCTTCTCTTGCGTCCGCCACAATGTCCGCCAGGGTTTCGTTGTATTCGCCGAGAAGTATGTATGCTTCCCTGCCTGCTTCCTTGGCCATTCTGTAAATTCCAAGCGATGCTCCGAAGCAGTCCATGTCAGGTGACTTGTGTCCCATGATGAACACCTTGGTTGACTGGTTCATCAGGGTCATGAGGGCGTGGCCGATGATTCTTGACTTGCCCTTGTTGCCCTTCTCAACACTCTGGGTGGTTCCACCGTAGTACTCGAATGTTCTCACGTTCTTTACCACCGCCTGATCTCCGCCTCTACCCAGAGCCATGTCCAGAGCATCCTGTGCGTAGTCATCTGTTTCCGCCAGGTTTTTTCCGCCCATGCCGATTCCTATACTCAGTGTTACAGGGAAGTCTGTGTCTGTTTCAATTTCCTTTGCCTTATCCAGAATGGAGAACTTATCCTTAACGATTTCCTCGTAGTTCTTGTGAGTGATTGCCAGCTCATAAAGGTTGTCTCTGTATCTTACAACCATGGCCTTCATGTCTGCCGCCCAGTTTCTGATGAGTTTGTCGATTCTGGCTCCGATTTCAATTTCTCTCTGTTCGCTTGTTCCTGCAATCAGTTCATCGAAGTTATCAATGTTAACCAGAAGCATGTACACTCTTTCCTCGTTGTACAGTTCCTTCAGTCTTTCGTATGCGGAGGTGTCTGTGAATGTTAAAACCAGTGTTACGCTTTCCAGATCCACTTCATCAATTTTTTCAACTTCGGATTTCAGGAACGTGCAGCCGATTCTGAAGGTCCTGTCGTTTCTCTTAATGTACAGCGGCTTGTCTTTCTGTGCTGCCTCAATGAAGTCGGGCATCTTAATTCCGGTAAGAGCGAAAATGTCATAATCCACAATTCCGTCATACTTGAAAACGTCCGCTATTTTCTTGTTGGCTCTTGTTACCTTGCCCTGTGCATTAACCGTGCAGAGTGGCACCGGCGAATAGTAAGCCAAGAGTTTTTCAATTCTTCCTACGTACATTAATGTGTCTCCCGGGTACAATGACCCTTCCTGTCCCGGGCTATGGGCCCGTTTCTTAAAATACGCACAAATAGGCATATTATCGTAACGTATATTATAACAAAAAGGCCTTATTAATGCAAAAGTTCTTTCCTTTATATGCAAAAGCGGACTTTTCTCTGTTTTGAACATAAAAAGAACGCACATTGACTGTGCGTTCTCAGTGGTTATTGCTTTTCAAGATTAGTCAGCTGTGTATGGCATCAGGGCAACTACTCTTGCCTTCTTGATGGCCTTAGTGATCTCTCTCTGGTGAATAGAACAAGTACCTGTAATTCTTCTAGGAAGGATCTTGCCTCTTTCAGTAACATACTTCTTCAGAGTTTCTACGTCCTTGTAATCTACTTCCTTAGTCTTATCTGCGCAGAACTGGCAAACCTTTTTTCTTCTCATGCCGCCACCGCGTCTCTTGTTATCATAAGCCATTGAAATGGTCTCCTTTCGTTTAGGATTTCTCTCTAGAACGGAATGTCATCATCCTGAAGGGATGTGAATCCGCCGCCCGGAACGTCCATGTCTTCACCACCGGATGGGGCGTCAAATCCGCCCTGTCCACTGAAGCTGCTCTGGCCTCCCTGCTGGCCTCCCTGACCGCCGCCAAGGAATTCTACATTGCTTGCAACAACTTCTGTTGTGTAGACTGTTCTTCCGTCTTTCTCATAGCTACCTGTCTGGATTCTGCCGTTAACTGCAACCTTTCTTCCCTTTGCCAGGTACTTTTCGCAGTTTTCTGCTGTCTTGCCGAAAGTAACGATCTGGATGAAGCTTGTTCTCTGCTTTTCGCCATAACCGTCGTTTACTGCAACTGTAAATCTGCAGATAGCTGTCTGGTTAGCACCAGTTGAATATCTCAGTTCTGGATCTCTTGCCAGGTTCCCAATTAATATTACACTATTCATGTTTATTCCCCCTTATCTTATTTCTGATCTCTGTTATCAATCAGGTGTCTCATTACGTTGTCTGAGATCTTGAGTCTTCTGTCAAGTTCCTTTGGCAGAGTAGGCTGAGCCTTGAACTCGATAACAACATAATATCCTTCAGTATGCTTCTGAATTGGATAAGCGAGCTTTCTCATTCCCCATACGTCTACATTTCCGACTTCGCCTTCTGAAGCGATAATTTCCTTAACAGCTTCGATAGTGGCTTCCTTCTTCTCGTCTTCCAGTGTAGGATCGATGATGAACATTACCTCATAGTTTGTCATTGTTTCACCTCCCTATGGACTAAATGGCGACGGCCTTTCCCGTCGCAAGGATTCACCTTCGGGCCCCGTGCCCTAAGGCTGCGCATTAGAATACACGCTCGTATATTATACACTAAACCCTGGTAATTGCAAGGGTTTTTTCGCCCTTTCTCACAAGCATTTTAATCAATAAAGATGGGTTTTAGCCCATCTTTATTTTCTATATATTTACTTCAATTTCTCCAGCTGCTTGTTATGATTCTCGCTGATGATTCCGTAGAAGTAGGATACCTTTCTGGCCACCTTGCTGTCCCATGCCGGATCCGCAGCATAGGTTCTGTTTACAGAGTCGATGGTGTTGCCTTTGTAGTACGGGCCACTTGGGTCCAGGTAGTTCTTGGCCAGAACCCTGCCTACTGTATCAAGGCAATCATTGATTGATGGAAATCCGCTGTAGCCGTATCCACATACGTTGTTGGGATGGAACTGCATGGTTCCGTAGGCGCTTTCGTGGGACGCGATGCCCAGCAGGAACAGACAGTTCAGATTGTAATTCTGTTCAAGCTCATAAAGCTTTTCTTCAGTGCCCACCAGTTTGTATCTTGTTACCAGCTTCAGGTCTTCGACTGAAACTCCGCTTGGCTTGCTCATGTCCAGAGCCTGTACCTGGGCAACGGAGTATGCAGGAATTTCTTCCTGAGCAAGCACGTTATCTACGGCGCTTTTTCTCAGAGTGTCCGCCATATCCGGTTTCTCTGCTTTAGCACCATCCTCCTCCCCGGCTTCTATTCCCGGAAGATCCAGCCCGCCCATAAGGGCGCTGCGGGTGTCGTCCTTCAGAAGAACCTGCCAGTCGTCATCTTCATTCTTCACCATTGGCAGGAAGATTTCCGTAGAAACCTCTTCGCTCTTATCGGCGGCTTCAGCCACTTCCTTTTCGTATATCTTCAGACACTCTCCCGCCAGTTTCTCCTTGTCGGTGATGTCCTTGTCGTAGAGATGGTTCATCACATATTCGTGGGAATCCTTCTTGTAGTTATCTCCCACCTTGGAGAAGTCTCTGTTGGTTACCATTACCTTGGCAACGGCCACATCGTTCCTGGCTATTGCGTCTTCGATTTTGTAATCCAGTCCTTTCAGCACATCCGCTTCAACCTGCTCCAGACCGTCGCAGTCCTTGTATTCCTGAACGATCTGCTGCTGGCCGGAGGCCAGAGCCGCGAAGTAGTTTTCAACAACTTCTGCTGGAGTGTCTTCAATAACCGCTGTCGCTCCTGTGGAAAGCATGGTACTCATTATGAAGTATAAAATTGTATTTAATATTCCATTCATGCTCTACCTATTTCCACAGTTTCTCAGGATATTCGCCCTTGTCTTTCTTTGACTGGAGCTCATCCATTACGCCCTGCTTGTCTTCCTTATAGGTTACGCCGCACCACCTGTCGTAGCATGGGAGAACTTTTACTGTTGCCTTGCCTTCCTTGATCAGTTCATCAACTGTTCTTGGAAGCAGGAACTCTGATTTCATAGGGTTGCCCGGAACTTCTTTCCTGAAGAAGTCTTCAATGCGGGCGATTGTTTCATCAATGAATCCGCGAGTGAATCCCCAGAAGTTCATTGATACCTGAGTTCCTTCAGGAAGAGGGACCCATTCGTCACTTGATTCTTCGTAATAGCAGATGGCATCACCTTTTCTCTGGATCTTGAATCTCTCAACGATATCTTTCAGGAAGCCATCAGCGTCAACTTCGCAGACACCTCTTGTAACATGCCCGTTTTCTGTGATTGTATTTTCAAGCTTGTAGCCTGCCATGCAGAAGTCGAAAACCTCTGAATCTGCTTTTGCATTAGCCAGATATTCGTAAACACTTACGAAGCCGCCGGGTCCGTAGTAGTCGTCGGCATTGATTACCAGGAACGGCCCGTCGATAAGATTTCTGCATGCGTAAATTGCATGTGAAGTTCCCCATGGCTTTTCGCGGCCTTCCGGAATTTCAAATCCTTCCGGAATATCATTTAGATCCTGATATGCATATTCAATCTTCATGAATCTTCCTGCACGTTCGTCAACGATTTCTCTGAAGATGTCGCGATGCTCTTCTCTGATTACGAACACGGCTCTTTCGAAGCCGGCCATCATTGCATCATAAAGTGAGAAGTCCAGAATTATTTCTCCTGCGTCAGTTATCTTATCTACCTGTTTCAGGCCGCCATATCTTGAACCCATACCTGCAGCCATAATTACCAATGTCGGTTTTGTCATTTATCTATCCTCCTGAAAAGTACTTTCTATCTCTCTGAACAGCTCCTTCTGTCTCTCAATAAGTTTGTGGAATCTCTCACGCTTATCTGCCTCATCAGGCGATCCCGCTTCAGCCGGCATGCTCATAAACGCATGGTAGCTGTCGGTTTTCTTCACCGCTCCGCTCCACAGTTCATCCTCCGTCATGTCCATTCCGCAGATTTCCAGCTGGCCCTCTTCAATGATTGCCCGGCTGTCCTCGTCATAAAGAATTCCATCCCCGCAGGCAACTACCAAACCAGGCAAGTCTGCCTTTGCATCTTCCTGCAGCGCCTTAAGTGCATCCAGCTCCGCATTACGATAACAATGCTCGCCGTGCATCATAACCATCCGCTTCACAGACCAGTTTTCACGAATCTCGATTTCCTTATCCAGATCATGCAAAATCATTCCCTGCTCATTCGCAATCCGCTCCGCGGTCTTCATTATTGGTGCCCCGAAAGGGCCTGTAACATAAATTATCTTTTTAGCCATGGCGCTATTATAACACAACTGCCACGTTTGAGAAAAACCCGAAAGTGTTTTTACACTATTTTTGCAAAAAACAAGCCCAGATAGTTTAATAGTATTTTCAAAACACCAAACCCCTCTGTTCTTACGCGGTTTTTTCCTAAAATGCCTCTGTTATTATGCAAAATCAGACCGATTTTTTGATATAAAATGCGTTTATTTCTGCTTTTTCGGATTGCTTTTTGAGTTTTTACACTATTACGCCCAGAAAAACGTCCAGATAGTTTAAAAACACTTTCCTACTTTGGACAACCAAAAATATGCTATAATAACTTCAGGAGGTATCGATATGATTCAGAAAAGAGATGATGCTGCTCGCGAAGCAGCTTTAGATGTTGCAAAGAAGATGGTTGCAGCTGCGCTGACTGCTCCTAAGGGCTGTGGCGTTGATGATGTTGACGCTGTAATTCTCACGGGAGATGACAAGGACGTGCTGGCTGGCCATATGAGAGATATTGCCGATGAAACAGGCGAGGATTTTTATGCCAGAGATGCAGGAAATGTTGATAACAGTGAATGCGTTGTTCTGATCTGGGCCAAGGACGAACCGCTTCAGCTCACACACTGCAGCCTTTGCGGTTTCGAGGATTGCGGAATGAACAGAGCCGGCGGTGCTGTATGTGCCTTTAACATTACTGACGCCGGAATCGCTGTTGGTTCAGCCGTTTCAATTGCTGCAGACAACCGTATCGACAACCGTGTGCTGTTCTCGGCCGGCAAAGGCGCTGCCAGAATGGGCATCTTCGGATCGGAAGTAAAAGTATGCTACGGTATTCCTCTTTCAGTTCGCGCCAAGAGCGTATTCTTCGACCGCGGCGATCAGGACGTGGCATTCTAAAACCGCCCGTCATTATAAGGAGCAAAAACAGATATGAAAATCATCCCCAACATCCCGGCGCTTATCAGACTCACCAGGGATGTAAAATTTTTCAATAAGAATAAGGCGAAAATCGAGGCTGCCAGAGCTGCCGGAGATTTTGAGGAAGAGAGAAAGTGGATTCTGGATTCCACTTCCACTTTTGGTCCCATGATTATGAACCAGTTTGGCTGTGACCTTCGCGTTCAGGGTGAGGAAAATATTCCTGACAAGGGTCCTGTCGTTATCATGGCCAATCACCAGGGTTTCGCGGACATTCCTGTTCTCATGGCGGTGTTCCGGAAGTTTCAGTTCGGTTTCATTGCCAAGGAATATCTGGCAAAGCTGCCTATGTACGGACCATGGATTCCTAAAATCCGCGGTGTCTATATAGAAAACGACAACCCTCGTTCCGCACTGAAGGCAATCAACACAGGAATCGAGTACATCAACGACGGTTTCTCAATGGCCATCTGTCCGGAGGGAACCAGAAGCAAAGGCGGCCCTGTTGGTCCATTTATGAAGGGTGCCATGAAGCTGGCCACCAAGCCCGGTGTTCCAATCATTCCGGTTTCAATTAACGGAACCTATCACATGCTGGAGGAAACCGGCAAGGTCCGTGGAGCCCGGGTGGATGTAATCGTTCATCCCCCAGTGGAAACTGCCGGCCTGAGCCGTCAGGAAGAAAAAGACCTGTCGGATATTGTGGAGAACACGATTCGAGAAGGAGTTGAGAGCCTCGCAAAAGCAGACCAGCCATAAAAATAACGACTGCAGAATGCAGTCGTTTTTATTTGCGTTTGCGTGCTACTTCCTGATAACCATCTCTGCAAACTGATCTTTTACCCTGTTGAGGCTTCGAAGCATCTCGTCAGAGAATGCGCCGCACTGGCCGTTCATAATCATGTTGCAGGCAGTTTCCGGTGAGCAGGCTTTCTTGTAAGCCCGGTCACTGGTTAAAGCCTCGTAGCAGTCCGCCAGGGATACTATCTGTGCCCATATAGGAATCTCCTCTCCTGCCAGCCCTTTTGGATATCCTGCCCCGTCATATTTCTCATGATGATACAGACATATTTCCTTACTTATTCTAATCAGATCTTCGCCCCAGGCCTTCGGAGCTTCCTTCAGAAGTTCGAATCCCTTTTCGGAGTGGGTCTTCATTGTCTCCCATTCCTCTTCCGTAAGTTTTCCCGGCTTCAACAGGATGCTGTCCGGTATCATTATCTTGCCAATGTCGTGCATGCCGCTGGCACGGGTTATGATATTTACCTGTTCAGGAGAAAGGTCAAATTCCGGATATTCAATCATTACATCTTCAGCAAGAAGTCGGGTAAAGTAACGCACCCTCTTAACGTGCTCGCCGCTTTCCGTATCACGAACTTCCACCGCATTCACCAGCATATCGATAACCTCATCGCTGGTTTTCTCCAGTTCCCTGTTCAGTTCCTTCATCTCCCAATCCATCTCGAAAGCATTACGGATTCTGCGCCAGATTACGATGTAAGCAACAATAAGGCTTACGCGCAAAACCAGTTCCTGCAGTACTGAATAATATTCTGCAATAGGCATGGCATATGGAAGGAACGCAAAACCAATAAGCTGCGCTCCCAGAATGTATCCGCATCTCTTCTGAGGCATAGGCGCTATAACAGGGAAGAACAGCAGGGTTGAAACCAGATTTATGAACATCAGGGATTTGTCTCCTCCTGTTGCAGTCGATGCCGCAATGCCTGCTACAGTAACCATGCCGACCATTATGAAAAGAAACCCGAAATAGCACATGCAGGTCCAGGACCAGATGTGAATTTCCTTCGAACCCTTCATCTCGATTTCCTTAAGATTTCTTCCAATAAAAATGACTGCAACCGAAGATGCAATCATAAGTAAAATTGACCATATTGCTCCAGTGCTCACAAAGAACATTGAATCATCTGAAAAGAAGTTATAGCACGCCCAAAACAGACAGCACATAAGAACTAATATTGCGCCGCCAATCATAATACTGTAATTATGGTTGAAGAAAAAGTGAATTTCCTGCTCTTCTCTTATTCTCTCAACTGTCATGGGCTTGCTCATTGGTCTTCCTCTTTTAACAAAGAAAAATGGCGGTAGAAATCCACCGCCATTATTTTATCATAATTTAATTCCCATGCCAAATCTATCTCTTACTCTGGCCATTACCGGTTCCGCTATGGCGTTTGCCCTTTCAGCACCGTCGTTGAGAACTCTGATCAGTTCCTCTGAATATCGAATCTCTTCGAAGTTCCTCTTTATTGGTGCCATGGCTTCCTGAGTTACTGCAACCAGTTCCTTCTTCAGGTCGCCGTAGCCTCTCCACTGCTGGTTTGCCAGAATCTCATCCACTGTCTTGCCGCTTAAGGCGCTATAGATGTTCAGCAGATTTGAAACCCCCGGCTTGTTCTCAGGGTCGAATCTGATTTCTCCATCTGAATCTGTTGTCGCTCTCATAATGGACTTCTTGATTTTGCTGTCCTCGTCAAGAAGTGATATTCTTGAGTGCTCATTCTCTGCGGACTTACTCATCTTGGATTCCGGATCATCCAGAGCCATGATACGTGCGCCGGATTTCATGAATCTTCCGTCAGGAACAACGAAGGTGTCACCGTATTTGTTGTTTACTCTAATGGCGATGTCTCTTGTAAGTTCGATGTGCTGCTTCTGGTCATTACCAACAGGAACGATGTCTGTATCATAAAGCAGAATATCTGCAGCCATGAGAACAGGATAAGTCAGCAGACCTGTACCAACTGATTCCTTACCGCCGCTCTTGGCCTTGAACTGTGTCATTCTTGAAAGCTCTCCTGTGTATGAATTACAGCAAAGAATCCATCCCAGCTCCGCATGTCCCGGAACCTGTGACTGAACAAAGATGATTGACTTCTTAGGGTCAATCCCGATTGCCATGTACAGTGCTGCCACATCCAGAATGTGCTTTCTCAGCTGCTCAGGATCCTGTGGAACAGTAATAGCGTGTTCATCAACGATACAGTATATGCACTCATGGTCTTCCTGAAGCTCAACAAACTGCTTCAGCGCGCCCAGATAATTTCCTAAATGAAGGTTACCTGTAGGCTGTACTCCTGAAAATACTCTTTTCATTATTACTTCTCCTTAAATGTCGAATGTAGTCTGTTCTGTGCCGTCGTCTTTCGTATGGTCTGCTTTTGCATCAGCATCGGCCTTGGCCTCAGCCTTCTTCTGAGCTCTCTGCTTCTGAGCCAGTTCTGCGTTGCGGGCACGTTCCTCTTCGTTGATAACCTTGGACATTGAAATGATTTCAATGTCTTCGCCGGTTCTCATTACTTTAACTCCCTGGGTTGCACGTCCCAGTTTGGCGACGCCCTTGGCCTCTATTCTGATTACTGTTCCCTTGGAATTAATGAGCATGATTTCATCATCATCGGTGGCAACCAGTGCTCCGATCAGGTGGCCGGTCTTCTTGAACTTGCTCTTATCGTAAGTGAGCAGTCCCTTGCCGCCTCTGGCCTGAACCTTGTAGTCTTCAACAGGGGTCCTCTTGCCG